>JABRVX010000005.1 GCA_039961735.1 Fimbriimonadia bacterium | reverse complement strand
CAAGGCTTGACAAGGGCCGGGGGTTTTGCTATCTTGGTAGCGTGCCCACTATCAGCCGAAGGGCACAAAGGGGGTTAGCATGGCTGAGCTTTCGGGGGGGGTACGGCCCTCGTAGGGCTCCTGCTTCCCTCTAGCCTCTGGGGAGTGACCGCCGTCTCCGGCACCGTCAGCCTGGAGTTCTGGACGGCCTCGGCGGAAAACATCCCCGTGACCGTGGAGATCCGGCAGGGAAACCTCACGGTCCAGACCACAACAGTGAACCTCGCCTCGAACGGCGGATACACCGTCCCGCTGCTGCAACCCCTGGACTACGGAACCTACGACGTGACCATCAAGGCGAGCCACTGGCTCAGGGTGCTGGGGCAAGGCATCACGGTCCCCGGCGGCACGTTCGACGCAGAACTGAAGAACGGCGACGCCACCAACGACAACGTGGTGGACGTGCAGGACCTGAACTACGTGTTGGTCCGCTTCGCCACCACCGACCCCACCGCCGACCTGGACGGCAGCGGGCTGGTGGACCTTCCCGACATCAGCATCGTGCTCTTGAACTTCACGATGCAGGGCGTTCCTCCGGCGAACAACGGAGCGGCCGCGCCTTCTCTAGATGGGCTCTCGGGCAACGGGCGGAACCTGTTGTTCCTCGACTTGGGGCAGGGCGGTAACCCCTACGCTCCGTATCGCGTCTATAGGAAGGCGGGCGGGGGCAACTACTCGTTCGTCGGAGAGACCCCGATGCGGCTGTTCTTGGACACCTCGGCGACGAACGGCACGGCGTACACCTACAAGGCGTGCGTGCTGAACGCGAGCGGCGGGGAGGCGGCCTTCTCGCCGGAGGTGGTCCTCACCCCGACAGCCGATAACCCGACCTGCACCGCTACGGTCACGTCGGAGGGTGGCACTTCCGCGGCCTACGGCGCGGCATGGGCCAACCTGAGCGCCTGGTCCGACGGGGTCGAGGCGATGGCCTTGTGCTTGGACGGGGAGTACGTGGACTACTCAGGGAACGCGCAGCCCTCTCTCTCCTACGATTCGGAATGCGGGCGCAACGGGCTCCGTGCCGCAGTGGTAGTCGTGTGGGATGACGAGGAGCGCTACGGCTTTTCGAACATCACCCCCATGACCTTCGTGAACGAGTTCTCGCTCAAGTCGCTGACAACCTACGAGCTCAACCCCTGGAGCTACCCTCCGGAGACAACGGCTTTCGCGTGTCGTCTCAAGTCCCCGGAGGACTACCGCGTGGAACTGGTGGACATGGACGCACTCAATGTGGTCAGGACATGGGAGTCCACAGCCCCCGCCGTAGTGGTTGCCTGCGAGTGGGATGGAACGAACGCCATCGGGGATCCTGTAGACGACTCGACCTATGCGTTCATCGTCACCCTTAGGAACAAGGTGCCACCCGTCCCCCCGAGCGCACCAGAGAGCCTGGAGGCGTGCAGTGTAACTGAGCCCAGGGCGGTCATCGTCAACACTTTTCTCCACGAGGGCGTGGGCGGCGACCCTGCGCTGCGGGGATACGAGTTCGTTCGACACATCCGCCAGGCGTGCAACAGGGCAGGCATCTCTGTGAAGGTGTTCAACCCTGGCAATGCGTACTGGGAGGACTACGGCCCGGACAATCGGTACCAAGGAGTCGCCTCCCTGTTGGAGTCAGACCGACTCCGCATGTTCTTCTTCCTTGGACACGGCACGCACAACGTGACGCTGCAGAGCCCGAATGACCTCACATCGTTCAAGATCCGGAAGCGCCCACCGCCACCCGGCACGGAAAGGCCCGTCGCTCCGGCATGGGGTTGGATGGCAGTTCGCAAGCCAGATCTCCAGCAGCTCACCATCGAGGCTGGCAAACTACGACTGGTGTGGATCCACACCTGCGGCTCCGGGCGTTACAAAGGCAGAGTCGCCGTTGACTACCTCAAGGACCCCGACGCGTGGCGCAACGTGATTCCCCACGAGATGAACGATCTCGCGGAGGGCTTCGGGATTCAGCGACCCGAGTACAGACTCGATCCCTCATTCTACATGGGCTTCTATGGGTACGCCTATGCTCGAGACTCGCATCCTACCTACCTGAATATGGTCCAGGCGTTCTTCGAGCGATTCTCCTTACCGGACGGATACGGCGGAACGCTCTACACCATCGGAGAGGTTTTGTCGTGGCTGAACGTGCAGAGCGAACACGACGTCAGGTCGGAGTTTCCTGGACGGCCTCCTACCATAGTCTGGGACGATCCGAGGCTGTGGCTCAAGAACAGCCCACCTTACTACAACATCCGCGTGTTCAGCGACACGGACCGAGGCACGGGGCCGTACTACGGTGACTTCAAGATGCAGCATCTGCGGCAGTAGGCGTGGGAGGTAGTGTGACATGAGTGTTAGACGACTGCTCAGCGGCGTTGCCGTCCTAAGCCTAACCGTCACGTGCGGGCCTTTCGGGTGCGGCACGACCTCGGGAGGGGATATGCAGCGTGCCGAGCAGAAGGAAGGCCCCTTGGCTCCAAAGGATCTGGCACCGAAGAGCCAAGATGATATCGAGTGGTTCCTGATCGGTCAGTACCTCTTCCGAGGCGACTACGACCCCGAGCTGACCAAGTGGGTGTTCACTGCATTTCACGCGCCCATGCCGTACCTCCGATTCGAACCCGGCACCGCTGACCTCGCTCCATACACGACCACACCGTTCGCTGTCGGGGTGCGCGACGGCCGCGTAGTCCTCGCGTGCTGGGATAGACTGATGCGGCACACGATCGGACGGGAGGTGTTCTCTCGTGCTAGGCGGCACATCCCAATGGGACTCACCGATGCCGAGCAAGAGGGTGCGTTGGGACTGACGCCTTCGGAAGACATGCGGCTGCGCCCCGGCTCCTGGCGGCTCATCGCCATCGGCGTGAAGTCCAGGCGTCCATCCGAGAGCTGGGACGCATGGAGCGGCCCCGTTCCTGCTGACTGGCGCAGCCGCATCGCTACCGCTCTGTCGTCCGCCAGGCGTATCTACTTCTCGCTGGATCCGTACTCCTCATTGGAGGGCCGCACTATGGCGCCTACCGGCTACGCTGCGGCAGGGCGGCCCCCCTGGCGCATCGAGTTCGACTCGCCTATGCCCATCGAGGTGATCCCCGTGGAACAGTGGGACCCGTACTACTACCTTGAAGGGCGCGAGGGAATGCACCGAGATCACCTTCGGGAGCCTCAGCCCAGAGCCGTGCCTGGCCGAACGCAGGCACTCAGCGTGAAGCTCGAGCGTCGCCACGTGGATCAAGCCGTCATCCTTCCGCAGCGAGCGTATCCAGACACGGCTCAGGTGTACGTACGGATATCCGACACGAAGCAGTGGCTCAACGCGGGCATCGTGCCGCTGAAGTATCCGTAGACGACGCGCGGGTGTGCTTGCCCTCCGCTGCGCTACCTCAGCTTCCTGAACGGTTCTGGGAGGAGCGAGTTGAGTGGGAAGGTGCGGGCGGTCGGGTTGGGCCCGTCCGAATACACTCGTAGCGGGATGTCGGGTGCGGCGGCGTGCTCCGAGATCACCTGCAGGCACGCGCCACAGGGCAGGGCGCCGTTCGAAGTCACCACCACCAGCTGGGCCACCTTCCGTCCCCCTGCAGCAACCATCGCGGCCACCGCGTTGCGCTCGGCGCACACCGTCAGCCCGGAGCTAGCGTTCTCCACGTTGCATCCCACGTGCACCCGGCCCTCCGTATCCAGCACCGCCGCGCCCACCGGGTAGCTCGAATAGGGGCAGTAGGCATGGTCGCGCGCCGCATTGGCAGCAGCTACCATCCGTTCGGTTATCTCGTCCTCAATCACCATCGACACCCCTCAATCAATATCATGCGGAGCAGATGCCTCTTCGGCCCCCGCTATGGAGGTCGCAGGCTACCCCTCACTACAAGGACCATCCTCTCTAGCTCGTGCTGTGGACGCATGGATGGGCTCTCTCATCTCGTGCTGCGCCCTTCAATCATTATCGGAGGCCTCACCGCTTCAATTCCGCGATGGTCACGCCGGCTCCGCCCTCGGAGGCCGCGCCAAGCCGATAGCCCGCAACTCCCGGATAGTTACCCAGGAACTCGTGCACCAGCTTCCGCAGGGTCCCCGCGCCCTTGCCGTGCACGATTCGCACCCTGTCTAGCCCTGCCAGTACCGCATCGTCCATGTACCTTTCCAGTTCCTCCAGCGCGTCCTCCGCCCGCATCTGGCGAATGTGCAGCTCGGGCGAGATGTCCACGGCCCGGCGGAGCGCCATCCGGCCCGTGCCCGTCGGGCGGACGGCCTTCTTCGGTTCCTCCAGCACCTCGAGATCCTCCAGACCAACCGTCAGCTTCAGCGCACCGACCTGCACCTGCACACGCCCGTCTGCAAGGTCGGACACCACGCGTCCAGTCTGGCCATAGGACCGCACGCGCACCGTGTCGCCCTTCGCGGCTGCACGACCGACGGTTGGCAACGTCGGAGTCTCCTCCATCTCTTCTACGAACTCGCGCGCCACGGCATCTAGAGCTTTCAGGTCTTCCCGCGCCTTCTCGGTCTCGCGGCTCGGGCTGGGAGCAGCCCGCAGTTTCTCGAACAACTGCTCGGCCTCGGCGCGCAGCTCCTTGCGGATGGCCTCCATCTGCTCGGCCACGCTCTCCCGAGCCTTGCGCCTCGCCTCGTCAGCCTCGCGTATTCGTTCCTGCAGGGTGCGTCGCTCCGCCTGCAGCTCTTTCGAGAGCCTCTCCGCGTCCGCCCGCGCCGAGTCGGCCTGCTTCTGCGCGAGGTCCAGCTTCTCCAGCATCTTCATCACTTCTTGCTGCTCCACCGACAGCCCGGCTCTGGCCTCCTCCAGGATCTCGGATGGGATGCCGTAGCGCTGCGCGATGGTGAGGGCGTGGCTGGCTCCCGGAATGCCGATGCGCAGGCGGTAGGTCGGCCGCAAGGACTCCACATCGAACTCCATCGACGCATTCTGCATGCCATCCGTGTTATAGGCAAAGGCCTTGAGCTCGCCGTAGTGAGTGCTGCACAGCGTCAGAGCGCCGACTCGAAGTAGGTGGTTCAGGATGGACTTGGCGAGCGCCGCGCCCTCGGTCGGGTCGGTGCCCGCGCCGATCTCGTCCAACAGCACGAGCGCGCCCGGCTGAACTGCATCCAACATCCTCTGTATGTTCCTAAGGTGCGCGCTGAAGGTAGAGAGCGATTGCTGAAGGCTCTGCTCGTCTCCGATGTCCGCCCAAACCTGTGGGAAGACGCTCAGCACTGCGTCGGCGGCCGGCACGTGGAGCCCACACTGCGTCATCGCCACTGCCAGCCCCGCCAGCTTCAGCACCACCGTCTTACCGCCCGTGTTGGGTCCCGTAATCAGCAGGCACCGATAGCCCTGCCCTACGTCCAGGTCGGTGGCTACCACTTCGTCGGGCGGGAGGAGAGGGTGTCGGGCCTGCCTCAGGCTGAGTCTGGGCGTATCGCTAATCCGAGGCGGAACGCAGCGAAAGTCCAGCGACAGCCGCGCCTTCGCGAGAATGAGGTCCAACTCTTTGCACGCTGCCAGTGAGCCCAGGATGTCCTCCGCTCGCGTTCCTACCAACCCCGAAAGCTCGCGCAGAATCCGCTCGGTCTCGTGACGCTCCTGCGCCTCCACCTCGCGAAGCTCGTTGCCGATGGCCACCACCTCTTCCGGCTCCACGAACACCGTCATGCCCGTCGCGCTGGTGTCGTGAACGATGCCACGCACCGCGCCCTTGTGGTCGGAGCGGACCGGCAGGCACCACCGCCCCGATCGCTGTGTGACCACCGAGTCGGACAGAGAGTCTCGATAGCGATTGCATAGTGCCTGCATCCGCTCGGTCACCCTTCCGGCCAGCACCGCTTTCTTTGACCGAAGCCGTGCCAACTCGGTGCTCGCCGAATCCTTCACCTGTCCATCCGGCAGCACCGTTTCCGAGATACGCCGCTCCAGGTCGGGCTGCGGGACGATGCGGCTTGCCACGTCGGCAAGCGTCGGCGCGGCTGCGCTCTTGCCCATGAAGTAGGCATGGGCCTTGCGCGCGGTCAGAAGTGTCTCGTAGACGCGGAACAGCACGTTGCCCGGCACGTGCATGCCCCGTCGGGCACCATCCACCGCAGCCCCGACGTCCCGAAAGCCGGAGAAGGAGACCACCACGTCGGTCTCCAGCAGCCGACGCGCTTCCGATGTCTCGTCCTGAAGCCGCTGCACCGTAGAAGGCTCAGTGCGTGGCTCGAGCGCTCGTGCAGCCGAGGCTGCTGCCTCGGTCTCGCAGCGGTCGGCGAGCAGCTCCAGCACCTGGGCAAACTCGATGGCCTCGAGGGCATGGGGGTCCACAGTGGGATTGTACCAACAGGCCCCAGAGCGACCTAGCGGCCCAGCATCGGGATCACGGCGTCGAGCACGCGTTCGGCCACCTCGCGCTTGGAGAGCAGCGGCAGCTCCTCGGTCCGCCCGTCCTTGAACAACAGCGTCACGCGGTTGGTGTCGGTATCGAAGCCCGAGTGCATATCGGTGATGTCGTTGGCCACGATAATATCCAGGCCTTTGGCGGTCAGTTTGTGCCTCGCGTTCTTCACCAAGTCGTCACTCTCCGCGGCAAAGCCGACCAACACCTGCCGGTCCTTCACCGCGGCCAGCCCCGCGATGATGTCCTCGTTCGGTTCCAGCGACAGGCTGATAGCAGCATCGCCCCGTTTGATCTTGCGCCCGGACACCTTCTTCGGTCGGAAGTCGGCCACAGCGGCCGCACCGACAAACAGGTCGCAGTGTTGAAAGGCTTCACGTGCCGCCCGCGCCATCTCCGCTGCGGTCTCTACATGTTGCGTGTCCGCGCCCGCTGGATCGGGCAGTGAAGTGGGGCCGCTGATGAGTGTCACTTTCGCGCCACGGTCCAGCGCCGCCCGCGCCAGCGCATGACCCATCTTGCCGGAGGAGCGGTTCCCGATGAACCTCACTGGATCGATGGGCTCGCGAGTGGGACCGGAGGTAATGACGACGTGTAGACCAGCCATGGACATACCCGTGCCCAGTGCCGCCAGCGCTTCTTCCACGATGGCTTCTACCGATGCCAGCTTGCCTTCACCCACTTCACCGCAAGCGACCGTCCCGCTCTCCGGCATCACGAAGTGCGTGCCACGCTCCTGCAAAATGCTAACGTTCGCTTGCACCGCAGGGTGGTCCCACATGCTCGGGTTCATCGCTGGTGCTACCACAGTGGGACCGTGATAGGCGAGATACATAGCACCTACCAAGTCGTCTGCAAGTCCCAGTGCCATCTTTGCCAATGTGTGAGCACTGGCAGGGGCGCAGAGAAACAGACTGGCCTGCCGCGCCAAGTCAATGTGTGCCATGCCGCCCGGTCTCGGCTCTTCGAACATATCGTGCACGGCGGGTCGTCCGGTCAGCCACGTGAACAGTTCGGGTGTGACGAAGTGCTGCGCGGCACGCGTTAGCACGCACTGAACACCGAAGCCGGAACGCATCAGCTCCCGCGCGACGTCTGCAGCGCGGTACGCAGAGATGCTACCAGTTACGCATAGCAGTACCACGCCTCGCTCACTCTCCACGGCTGGACCTCGCTTCCGTTACGATGGCATCCACCTCGGCCACAGCGCGCTGGAGGTCGTCGTTCACTACCACGTGTTCGTAGTTGGACGATGCCTGCATTTCACGCCTTGCGTTCTCGAGGCGCAATCGAATAGCCTCCTCGCTGTCCGCGGCGCGCTCGCGGATCCTTCGCTCTAACTCCTCCCAGGAGGGTGGGGCGAGGAAGATCGTGAGTGCCTCGGGTCGTGCTGCTTTGACGGTGGCTCCGCCTTGCACGTCAATTTTAAGTACTGCAATCAGACGGCTCTCCACCAACTCGTCGGTTTCACTAGCAGGTGCGCCGTAAAAGTTGCCATGCACGCTCTTGAACTCCAATAACTCCCCCGAGGCAGCGCGCTTCTGAAACTCCAAGGGATCGAGGAAAGTGTAGTCCACACCATCGCGCTCGCCAGGTCGCGGTTGTCGCGTGGTACAAGTTACTACCCTGCGCACGTCCGGGTTGCGCTTCTGCCACTCGCCGATCACGGTGTCTTTGCCGACTCCCGAGGGCCCCGACAGTATCACGATAATCCCCTTCATCGCTTTGCACCTCCCACTCGAAGGATCGCCTCGGTCAGCCTCACCGGGTCGTGTCGAACCACGTCCGTTTCCGAGATAAAGTCTCCTACCACCGGCTTGAGTCCCATCGCACGGAGTCGGTCGGCATCCGGCACGACCAGCTCCTGGTTCGAAGCTCGGTACTTTTCGATGAGTGCCTCACCGGGAATCGCCTTGTTGACGATCACGTACTGAAACACATGCCGGCCGGTGTGTGCTTCGATGGCTCGAACGTGATCCGCAGCGGTGAAACCGTCCGACTCTCCTGGCTGCGTCATCACGTTGCACGCATATACCTTTACGGCCTTCGAAGCCGCGATCGCATCCGTCATCCCTCGAACCAACAGGTTCGGTATCACGCTCGTATATACGCTGCCTGGCCCGATTACGATGATATCGGCGTTCCTTATCGCATCCAATGCCTCTTCCAGCGGCGGTGGGTCGGCAGGCACGAGTGACACCTTCCGGATACGGAGGGGCGACTCCACGATCGCGGTCTCGCCGTCAATCAGCGACCCATCTTCCATCTCGGCACGCAGTGTCACGTGCGCGAGCGTAGAAGGCAGCACCATCCCCCGAATGTTCAGGACCTCGTACAGCTTCTTGACACCCTTCTCGAAATCTCCCTCGATGTCCGCCATCGCCGCGATCAGCAGATTGCCGATAGAGTGCCCTGCCATCCCCCCACCGCGCTGGTCGAATCGGTGTTGAAAGAGCGCAGTCATGGCCGGCTCGGCGTCTGCCAGAGCAACCAGGCAGTTGCGAATATCGCCGGGCGGGATCATCCCCATCTCACGGCGCAGCAGCCCGGAATGCCCGCCGTCGTCCGCCACGGTCACGATAGCCGTGATGTTGGAGGTGCGTTGCTTGAGACCGCGCAGTAGCGTCGAAAGACCTGTGCCTCCTCCGATTACGACTACACGCGGGCCAGAGAGCAGGCTGCGTTTGCGCATGTACGCGTCCATCACGCGGCCTTCCATCTTCGGATTGATGACTCGCGTGAGCCCGCGAAACGCTTGGCGGAACGAGTGGACGAGCAGCCCGACCCCTACCACGGCCAATAGCACCGCCACCACGCCGCGCACCGTGGGTAAGTCCTGCATCGAGGCAAAGCCGAGCAGTGCGCGGTCCGTTCCTTCCGTCAGCCGCAGAACGAAACCGCCCAGTGCCGCGCCGAAGCCCACCACGATTGCGACGAACAGGACGGCGAGGCCCAGGGCCGTCAACCCCCAGATGGTCAGAATTCGAGCTGACAAGGGACCGCGTTACTCCTTCCTATCGGGAAGCAAGAAGCCGAGCGCCGTGCTGAAAACAGACACGCACAGCGTGCCGAACAGCGCTCCCCAGAAGTTCACTACTTCGAGACCCAGCCCCAAATGCCCTACCCAATAGAATAGCGCAACGTTGATGACAAACGTGGATGCGCCGAGAGTGGCGCAGTGCAGCGGCATGGTTATCAGCTTGAGCAGCGGCAGCACCAAGGCGTTGATCAAGCCGATCAACACCGCCGCGAGCGGCAGCTTCCACACGGCTTGCTCAGTCAGGTTCAGACCCACCTTCAGTTGCTCGCCCAGCAGTCCGGTCAAGAGCAGAGCCACCGAGATCAGGGCCCATCGCCACACCAGGTTCGTCACGTCGCCTCCTGCCCCGTATTCTAGCCAAACCCCCTTCGAGGTGTCCACTCTCGTTTGACACTCCGTTCGGCTCCGGGTTATAGTCACCGCACCCATGATCGAGCGGCGCGCCCACACACCCATGATGCGTCAGTACTTCGAGGCCAAGAAGCAGGTGCCCGAGGCACTGCTCGCCATGCGCGTGGGCGACTTCTACGAGTTCTATGGCGAGGACGCCGAGGTGGCTGCGCGCGAACTGGAGATCGTACTCACCGCAAAGGCCGACGGCCCGAACGGCAAACTGCCGATGGCCGGAGTGCCCTATCACGCGGTAGAGCGCTACGTGGCTCGGCTGTTGGCGAAAGGCATCAAGGTCGCGCTGTGCGACCAAGTGGAAGACCCGAAGAAGGCGAAAGGACTGGTCAAGCGGCGGGTCACTCGGGTGATCACGCCGGGCACCGTGCTGGAAGACTCGATGCTGGACGCCTCGTCCGACAACTACCTGGCGGCTGCAATCCCTGCGGAAGACCTATTCGGCCTCAGCTACGTGGACGTGACGACTGCCCGCTTCTTGGCGACCGAGGTAGGCGGAAAGCAGTCTTTGGAACGCACACTGGCCGAACTTGCCCGCCTAAGCCCGGCCGAGCTGCTCTTGCCCCAGGGATGCGACGACCTGGCCGAGGCGGCACGGAGTGCCTGCGGAGCCGCAATCACCACCCTAGACGCAACCCCGAGCCCGAACGCTGCACGCACCATGCTACAGGAGCAGTTCCAGGTCGAAACGCTTGCGGGCTTCGGGTTGGACCAGTACACGGCGGGCGTGCAAGCAGCAGCCAACGTACTCAACTACCTGAAGCGCAACGAGATTGCCGTCGCGGCTCATCTCCGCTCCATCGCCACCTACAGCGTGGACAGCTTCATGCGCTTGGACACGACGGCCCGGCGCCACCTCGAGCTAGTACGCAACCTATCCGACGGGGGACGACGGTTCACGCTCATCTCCGTCATCAACGCCACATCCACGGCGATGGGTGCCAGGCTGCTTCGCCGCACGGTTCTCGAGCCGCTGCTGGACCGCCAAGCGCTAGAGGCCCGCCACGACATCGTCGAGGCACTCGTCTCTCGTCACTTGTTGCGCGATGAGCTGATTGGTCTTCTTCGATCGGTTCAGGATATCGAACGCATCACCTCGCGTGCGGCAACCGGCCTCGCATCTCCACGAGACCTAGCGGCACTCCGCGACTCCTTGGCCGTGATTCCAGCCATCCGCGCCGCGCTCACGAAGGAACAACAACCAGTTCTCAGTGCTCTCGCCGAGCGCCTGGACCCACTGACTGGCATCCAGGACCTACTCACGCGCGCCATCGTGCCGGAACCGCCTGCCACGGTGCGCGAGGGCGGCGTGATATGTCAAGGTTTCAGCCAAGAACTAGATCTTATCCGGCAAAAACGAGTGGGTGCACGGGAATACATCGCATCGCTCGAAGCCAAGGAGCGCGAAGCCACCGGCATCGGCAGCCTAAAGGTCGGGTTCAACTCCGTCTTCGGCTACCACATCGAGGTGTCCAAGGCAAACCTCGCCAAGGTCCCCCCGCACTACATCCGCAAGCAGACCACGGCCTCGGGCGAGCGCTACATCACGGCGGAGCTGAAGGAATACGAGTCCGCAGTCCTGGCTGCCGACGAGAAGATTGCCGAGTTGGAGGCAGACCTGTTCGACAGCGTTCGATCCGACATCGCCGCCTCGGCGCCACGGCTACTGGAGACTGCTGGTGGGCTCGCCGAAGTGGACGTCCTCTTAAGTCACGCCGAGACCGCTGTGCGCTACCGTTACGTACGGCCAGAACTGCATGACGGCGATGCAATGGAGATCATCGAGGGACGCCATCCCGTGGTAGAGAGCCAGGACCCGGGGCGCCGATTCGTCCCGAACGACCTGCGCCTCAGCGACGACTTTTCACTCATGATTCTCACCGGACCAAACATGAGCGGCAAGTCCACCTACCTGCGTCAAACGGCTCTCATCGCGCTTCTCGCGCAGATCGGCAGCTTCGTCCCCGCGAAGTCCGCCCGGCTGCCCATCTTCGATCGCATCTTCACTCGCGTCGGTGCCCACGACGAGCTTGCGACGGGGCAAAGCACGTTCATGGTGGAGATGGCAGAGACGGCGAACATCCTGCACCATGCAACGCGCAAGAGCCTGGTCATCCTGGATGAAATTGGACGGGGCACTAGTACCTACGACGGCCTCGCCCTCGCTTGGGCGACTGCCGAGCGTCTTGCCGACGTGCGCGCCAAGACCCTGTTCGCAACCCACTATCATCAGCTCAACGATCTCGCCGAGAGCTACCCCAACGTGCGCAACTTCCGTGTGGCGGTCAAAGAGGAGAGCGACCGAGTGGTATTCCTGCATCGAGTGCTGGAGGGGGGAACGGACCGCAGCTATGGCCTGCAAGTGGCGCGCATGGCGGGGGTGCCGCCGGACGTGCTCGCCCGCGCAGCCGAGGTGCTGCGGGAGCTCGAAGACGCACACGGCCCGCGCCGTGCCCCGCAACCGACAACGGTACAACTAAAGCTGTTCGAAGCCGAAGAGCCCGACATCATCGCCGAATTACGCGACCTTCACACCGAGCAGATGACCCCCATCGAGGCACTCACCAAGCTGGACGAGTGGAAGCGCCGTTTCGGCGTGTAAGTGGCAAGAATCCCGCAAGGTCTCGAGCCCTCTCCGCCGAAACGACCCTTCGTGACCGAGCGCTACGATATCGCCGACGTAGTGGTGGACGTCCGGGTGAAGGAAGGCAAGCCAGCCTACTCCTACCGCGTCCCACCCAACCTCGACCGCGAAGCCACTCCAGGGACTCCGGTCGTGGTGAGTTTCCACGGACGGACTGCCCTCGGCTATGTGGTGGGGCGTCGTACGTGCTCGGTGTCCGAGTTGCCCATCCCGCTAGACGCGCTCAAGCCCCTGCTGGGTGTGGCTCGCGGCGCGCGACTTCCCAATGACCTGCTGGAGCTGATTCGGCACGCCGCCGAGGAGTACGTGGGCCCGCTCTGGCTGGCCGTCCAGACCGCCGTCCCGCGAGCCTCGCGCTCCCGCGTTCGCCCCTTTTGGCAGGTGGTCCCTGATGCGAAGAGACCTGACCTTGCAGCAGAGGACGAGGCCTTGCTCGGTCGTCTGGAGGAGCGCGGCGGCGAAGAGTTGGAGATCACCCTCTTTCGCACATTCGGAGATATGGCCCGTGACGGCCTGGAGCGCCTGAAACGCAAGGGCATCGTTCGCAAGGGATGGGAGCTGGTCGAGCCCCCGCGGCCTCGCACAACGGTCACCCACTATGCAGTCGCCCCTTCGGATGCTATCGAGAAGTTCGTCTCGACTTGTACCCGCAGGCCCGCCCAGGCGCTGGCCGCCACCGCGCTGTTACCTCACGCCAACGAGGTGCTGTCCGTTGCCGAGATGGCAAGCCTGGGTCTGCGAAAGGCAGTACTCGACAAGCTGGCCGTCGCAGGTGTATTAGTGCCTGCAGATCCCAAGGCGATCCTGGCGCGATTCGCGGTGTCCGACCGGCGGCTCGTCGGCGCACAGGCCCATGCGGTAACGGAGATCGTCGGCGCACTCGAAGAGGGGCGAGCCGAGCAGTTCTTGCTACATGGTGTCACGGCTAGTGGCAAGACGGAGGTGTACTTACGCGTCATCTCTGCGTGTCTACGCCTCGGCCGAACTGCGATCCTGTTAGTGCCGGAGATTGCCCTCACCGGGCAGGTGGTCCAGCGTGTGCGCGAGCGCTTCGGGGACGCTATCAGCGTGTTACATAGCGGCATGGAAGGCTCGCAACGGTTCAGTCAGTGGCAACGCATCGCACGGGGTGACACCCCCATCGTCGTAGGTCCTCGCTCGGCGGTGTTCGCGCCTCTGCCCGCGCTGGGACTGATCCTGATAGATGAAGAGCACGACTCGTCGTACAAGCAGTCGAATCTGCTTCGGTACGATGCACGGGGGCTGGCTAAGGTTCGTGCGCGCGAGACCGGTGCGGTCGTGGTGCAGGGCTCCGCCACCCCCTCGTTGGAGAGCACGTACGCTGCGAAGGCGGGGCGCATGAAGCTCATCTCGATGCCGGAGCGCGCCAGTGGCTCTGCACTCCCTCCTCTGGAAATCGTGGACCTGCGAGCCGAAGGCAAGATGAAAACTGCCTTCAGCACGTACCTGGCAGAGGCCGTCGAGCAGGCGCTCAGCCGCGGTGAGCAGGTGGTGCTCTTCCTCAATCGCCGAGCCTTCGCACCGTTTCTACTTTGTCGCGAGTGCGGCTACGTGCCGCGCTGCGAGCGGTGCTCGGTGTCACTCTCGTTCCACAAACGCGACGGGCTTCTGAAGTGTCACCACTGCGACGCTCGGGCCAAGCCCACCGACCGCTGTCCGCGCTGTAACTCCACACGATACATCCCGCACGGTCTGGGCACCCAACGAGTGGAGCAGGACGCGATGGACCTCTTCCCCACTGCGCGCGTGGGCCGCCTCGACCGGGATGTGAAAGCCCAAGAGGATGTATTGTCCAGCTTTCGTGAGCGAGACTTGGATATTCTGGTCGGCACTCAGATGGTGGCCAAGGGCCTCGACTTCCCCGGCGTTTCCTTGGTCGGCATCATGAATGCGGACACGGGCCTCAACATGCCGGACTTCCGAGCGTCCGAGCGCACCTTCCAACTTCTCGTTCAGGTTGCCGGGCGGGCGGGTCGTGCCGATGTGCCGGGACGGGTCATCGCACAGACCTTCGACCCCGACAGGCCCGTTATCCGCTTTGCTCAGGCCTACGACTACGAGGGGTTCGTGGACTACGAGATGAAGGAGCGCGAGGCTGCCGGCTACCCACCGTTTCGCAGGCTCGCCCAGGTCGTGGTTTCGAGCGAGGTTCGGGCGATAGCCCTTCACGACGCAGCTACCGTGGCTCGAGCAATGGCACCGATCCCGGGTGTCGAGGTGCTTGGCCCGGCCGAGGCAGTCCCCGAACAGGTGATGGGCGTGTACCGGCGGATTATCCTCGCCAAGTTTGCCCCGGATGCCCGACCCGGCCCCCTCCTACGAGATGCGCTGCGCGGCGGCAAGTTTCGCGCACGGTTGGCCGTAGATGTCGACCCGCAGACCCTCGCATGACCCTACATCGCTTCGGCCCGGTACAATCTTCTTCGTGAACAGTATCGTCGCAACAGAGGTGGTGATCCCGGAGCACGTCGCCGACTTCTATGCATCGGCCAATCCGGGCGTGGTGAAATACCCCGATCCGGTTCTGCGCGCCGTTGCCGAGCCAGTCAAGCGAATCTCGCCGGACGTACAGGATCTCATTCGGCGCATGATCACTATCCTCAAAAGGGCAAACGGCCTGGGTTTGGCAGCGCCGCAGGTCGGCGTGTCAGAAAGGGTTATCCTTGTTGCCCCCGTTGGAGAGGACATCCATGTGCTGATCAATCCCGAGGTCGTGTCGGAGAGCGGGGCGATCTTGGGCCAAGAAGGGTGCCTGAGCCTTCCCGGACTGTACGGGGACGTCGAGCGCGCTGCCGAAGCCGAAGTGCGTGCACTAAACCGCAAGGGCAAGCCAGTGCACCTGAAGCTGAGCGGCATGCCCGCACGCATCGCATTGCACGAAATCGATCATCTGAACGGCATTCTCTTTACGGACCGCGCAGTCGCCTCCAGCCTCCACTGGCACATTCCGGAAGACGACGAGGGCGAAGAGCCCGAGATATGAGGGTTCTGTACTTCGGCACCGCCCCGTTCGCGGTGCCCGCCCTGCGAGCCATCGCCAACTCGAACCACGACCTGATTGGCGTGGTTAGCCAACCGGACAGCCCCTCGGGTAGGGGTATGCGACTGCGTCCCAGCGCCGTCACCGAGACTGCGACTGAACTGGGAATCGAAGCGTTGCGGCCAGAGAGCTGTCGATCCGAAGAGTTTCTGCGACTGGTGACCGGGCTGCGTCCCGACGTGCTGGTAGTCGCCGCCTACGGACAGATCATGCCGGTGACGCTCCTGGAGGCCGCTCCGCTCGGAGGCATCAACATTCACGCTTCGCTGCTCCCGCGCTGGCGAGGCGCAGCCCCCATCCCGCGAGCCATCGAGCATGGTGATGCCGTGACCGGAATCACGATCATGCTGATGGACGCTGGAATGGACACGGGCGACATTCTGCTGCAGGAAGAGACCCCGATCGGTGAGGACGAGAACGCTGGACAGCTCACGGAACGTCTAGCCGTGATGGGTGCGCATCTGATTGTTCAGGCTCTCGATCTTCTCCCGGATGGACTCACTCGCACTCCGCAAGACTCGGCGCTTGCCACCAAGGCGCCCAAGGTGAAGAAAGAGGAGGGCCTCCTGGATTGGGCTTTGTCGGCCCGCACCCTGCACAACCGGGTCCGGGCGTTCACTCCACAGCCGGGAGCGCACACCACGTATCAGACCAGCAGTGTAAAGGTCTGCGCCACTAAGTTGATCGATTCCTTCGTGTCGGCCGAACCGGGGAGTGTTGTGGCAGTCGGACCCGACGGCATCGGGGTCGCTTGTGGGGACGGTGCACTGCTGCTAACCGAGATTCAGCCCGAGGCGAAGCGGCGGATGACCGCCCTCGACTTCTCCAATGGGTACGGCGTCCGCCCCGGCACTCGCTTCGGGACGTAGGGCGCTCATAACCTCCGTGCCCTGGCCCGCGTTGGCCGCGCTCCACCCACCGAACGAGCATTGCCAACCCTAGGGGGCACGACCCGGACGTGCCGCGCCAGTGCAGTCATCGCGTCATTCAACAGGCCCGGGCCGGAAGGAATGCGGGTATGGACAGGGAAGTGGGTGGAGCCGGGGCTAGCCCCGACGAAGGCTGCACGAATGAGAACTACCAAGACACTCCTTTGGCTCGTGGGGCTAATCGCTTTGCTGCTAGGCTTCTGGCTGCTCTCGACCTGGGGCAAGGGGCAAGCGCCTATCCTCCCCGCCAACACCTCGGGATGGCTGGCCTTCGTCTCGGATCGCGAAGGCCCGGCTCACATCTGGTTCCTCAAGCCCGACGGGACCGAAGTGCGGGCAGAGCCCGACTCCAGTTCAGAAGACCTCGAGCCAACCTGGCAGTTGCCCGACGGCAAGACGTTGTTCTTCGTCTCGAACCGCACAGATCGTATCTTCCAGATCTTCCACCTGAGCCCGAGGGATGGAACGGCGAACCAACTCACCGTGAGCCACTCGCGAAAAGCAGAGTTGTCATCCGATCCTACCGGTCAGCGCATCCTGCACACGGCGGGTGGGACGGTATCCGTGCTGTACCTGGGCGAGCGGCACGCGGCGCAGCTTATCCCGCCACCTACGATCAGTCCAGGAGAGCGAAAGGCTCTTATGGACGCATGGCAAGCCGAGTTCGGCGCATCGTCTTTTCGAAAGGTGACATGGGGGCGCAGTGCGGGCACGCTGGTGGGGGTGATAAGTGGAGACACCGGAGATGTACTCATCGTGCAGCAGTACGATCTGCGGGCGCGACAGCAGAAGCCTCCGGTGGTATGGCTCTACGCCAAACGCATAGATATTGCGTACCATCCGACGGAAGACAAATTCATCGTGGCATACGTGGGTGCCCAAGCCAAGGAGACGGAGGAGGCCGGACGCTCATGGGAAGCAGGGGAGACCGTCCAACCGGAACCCGAGGGCCCCACCGACGCGTTGCTCATCGTTAGCCTCGACAACGCCAAACTGACTCCCGTACCCGTTTTCGCGGAAATCGGCGCGAAATCGGTTCTCGTCTCGCCCTCTTGGTCTCCGGACGGTTCGCAAATCGCCGCGATCATGGCCAAGGTCGAGGGCGACGAAGTAGTACCAGAGGCCTTAGTATTGCTGCCTGCCCAGGAAGGTGGCGTCAGGTTACTGACAGAAGCCGATGTGGGGTTGTGTGGTGACCCGCAGTGGTCACCCGATGGAAGGAAGATCGCCTACACCAAAGGGCCGTCTGGGCAGCGGGACATCTGGCTGTACGAAAGCGATCGCGAGCCGAGAAAACTCGTCGGCAGCGCGGGAGATGATTTCTGGCCTCGATGGTCACCTAAGGTGGACCGGTGAAGGGGGAGTGAGTTGAAGACGATAGGGTTCATCGGACTTGGAGTGATGGGGCGGCCGATGGCCGCCCACGTGCTGAATGCCGGCTACGATCTGTGGGTGCACAATCGGAGCCAGCAAGCCGTCACCGAGTTGGTTGGCAAGGGGGCGAAGCAATCCGACCCGGTGGAGATGGCCGGCAGATGCGATGCCGTGCTCCTCTGCCTGCCGACGAGCGTTGAGACCGCCGAGGTCACCGAGCGACTATTGGCCTCTGCACAACCAGGGCTCATCGTGTGCGACCACTCCACCATTCAACCGCGTGTGGCTAAACGTCTTGCACAGCATGCCACCCGCTTCGACGCCACCTTTCTGGACGCACCGATCACGGGCGGAGAGAAGGGCGCGATCGAAGGGACGCTAAGCACCATGGTCGGGGGGGACCCAGAGGCGCTTGCCAGGGTCGAGCCCGTGCTGAAGGCGTTCTCCGCCAAGGTCACTCACGTCGGAGAGTCGGGTTCGGGCCAGATGACCAAACTGGCCAACCAAATCGTGTGCGCAGTGACCATAGCAGCCGTGGCCGAAGGCCTAAGTTTTGCGAAAGTTCACGGCCTAGATCTAGACAAAACCATCGACGTGTTGTCCGGAGGCGCCGCAGACTCGTGGACCTTACGCAACCTCGGATCGAAGATGGTGAGTCACGACTTCCGCCCTGGATTCTCCCTACGGCTCGCACTCAAGGACCTGAGGTACGCCATCGAATCCGCGGCCGATTGCGGAGCATTCGCTCCCGCCACCGCCCTAATCCAGCAGCTCTTCGGCTCGCTCGTCGCGCAGGGCCGAGGACAGGAGGGGATCACGGCCATCTACGATCTCTACTGCCGGCTAAGTACACCGGAGGCAGTCTCCGAGTGAGTCCCGCGGTCCGGATGTCGGGGGTCACCAAGCGATTCGGTCGGCTTGTGGCATGCGACCGAGTGGATCTCGAGGTGGCAAGGGGGGCGACACACGCCATTGTCGGCGAAAACGGTGCGGGCAAAACGACCTTGATGCGCGTCCTGTACGGGCTGTACCGACCCGATGCGGGAAACATCGAGATTGCGGGCAAGCCGGTGCGCTTCGGCAGCCCCAGCGAGGCCATTCGCGCCGGCATCGGCATGGTCAGTCAGCACTACAGCATCATCGGCGAGCTCACCTGCCTCGACAACCTGATGCTAGGCGCCGAACTCGCTCACCTCGGCGTCCTGAAGCGCTCGGAGGCCGTCGAGCGTGCACAGAGACTAGCTGCCCGCATGGGTTTTCAGTTCGACTGGTACGCTCCTGCTGAGACCCTCACTCCCGCAGGCTGCCAGAAGTTGGAGATTCTCAAGTTGCTATGGCGGGAGGTGGAGATCCTCATCCTCGACGAACCCACCGCAATGCTTTCGCCGCCGGACGCGCAAGCGCTCTTTTCCAGCCTCCGCGAGTTGGCTGATGACGGCAGGACCATCATTCTGGTCACCCACCGGCTGCGCGAAGTGGTAGACCACTGCGACCGCGTTACGGTGCTGCGAGCGGGCCGCAAAGTGGGTGAGTCGGATGTGGCCGACACCGACGTAGTCCGCCTGTCCACGTGGATCGTCGGTGAGGAGATGCGTCCTCGTCTCGACGTCGGGTCTTCCGTCCACGAAGCACCCGTGCTCCTGGATGTGCGCGACTTGCACGTTCTCGGCGATCGCCGCAACCGCGCCGTCGCGGGGTTGAGCCTGCAAGTCCGAGCGGGAGAAGTGGCAGGTATAGCGGGCGTGGACGGCAACGGTCAGGCCGAGCTGTCCGAGGCACTCATCGGAGTGAGGCCCACCCTGTCAGGAACCATTCGACTACTGGAGCGTGATGTAACACGCGAACCACCGGTGCGACGGCTTCGCCTCGGCTTGCGGTTCATTGCTGCGGACCGCCACAGGCATGGTCTCATCGAGACATGGGACCTTCTGAACAACGCGATTCTGGGCTTGCAGAGGTTGCCACCCCTGGCACGCGGTCCGCTACTGAGCGCGCGAGAGCAGATGGATGCCGCAAAGGAACAAGTGGAGCGATTCCATATCAAAGTGGACTCTCTGCGTGCGCCCGTCTCCGAGCTGTCGGGGGGCAACCAGCAGCGCCTGGTCGTAGCGCGCGCCCTGCATCTCGATGCGAAGCTGTTGCTCGCATTCCAGCCTTCACGAGGTCTGGACGTACGAGGTACCGCATCGGTATACGAGCAGATTCGCACCCAGTGTCTGGCAGGCATGGGCGCACTCGTTATCTCCTTCGACCTCGACGAACTGATCGAGAATTGTGAGCCTATCTATGTGATGCGCGATGGTCGGCTTGTGGCCGAGCTACGAGGAGAGCAGATCGATAGGGAACGGATCGGTCGCTTGATGGTAGGCGTAGAAGAGGGGGCCGCTTGAGGGGTTGGCGTCTCCTTGCGTTAGTCGTGGTCACACTCGGTGCGTTGGGAGCGCTGGTGAATATGGCCGGAGTCTCCCCGTGGGACGCGCTTGTTGCCGGGGTTCAAGGCTCTTTCGGCGATCCCGGCGGACTCTCGGGCACCTTCACTCGAATGACACCGCTGCTGTTCTCCGGGCTGGGAGTCGCCTTAGCGTTGCGTGCCGGCCTCTTCAACATCGGTGTAGAAGGACAGTTGCTCGTAGGTGCGCTTGCAGCGGCGGCGACCGGCATTTACCTCACCGGCCTACCGGCGCCTCTGCACGTCACACTGTCCGTTCTCTCGGGTGCACTGGCAGGAATGCTGTGGGCTGCACCCGCGGGCCTGATCAAAGTGTGGCGGGGCGGGCACGAGGTGATCACCACCATCATGCTCAACTACATCGCCCGTAGCTTCACGAAATACATAGCAGCCAACCCCATGCAGGATCCCTCGTCTGACATGGCCACGACGGTGTATGTTGCCGATGGCGCGCGCCTAGGGCTCGCATCAACCACTCCCGAGATCAGTTGGGGCCTGGTGTTAGGGATTGGCATCGCCGTGTTTCTATTCTGGTGGATGCGACGAACGGTGGCAGGGTACGAGTTGGGGGCCGTTGGTGCGAACGCCGATGCAGCTCGAGCAGCAGGGGTCAACGTCAAGAGGACCATAGTCTGGGCGATGGCCGCATCAGGCGCGTTGGCGGGAATCGCTGGTGCAATGCAGGTGTGTGCCTATGAGTTTCGGTTCTACGATGGCATCTCTCCTGGATACGGCTTCGACAGTCTGGCAGTAGCACTGATAGCACTTGCCAATCCTCTGATCGTGTGTTTATCGTCACTTCTCTTCGGCGCACTCGCTCAGGGTGCACAGTCTGCACAAGTCGTCACGGAGATACCGAAGGAGATCGCCGCCGTGGTACAAGGTGTGGTCATCTTGCTCGCTGCTGGTATCGGGTGGCAGCGTCTGCGGAGGTCCGACTGATGGACGCACTGATTCGTGCACTCATCGAGGCGACCCTCCGCGGAGCGACACCACTCACCTTCGCGGCGATGGGTGGATTGATTTGTGAACGTTCGGGTGTCATCAATATCGGCCTGGAAGGCCTAATGCTCTTTGGTGCGTTTTTCGCGGCGCTCGGAAGCGACCGGACTGGCTCCCCTATCCTGGGACTGCTGACCGGGGTACTAGCGGCCGTCGCCCTCTCGTCCCTCCACGCGCTGAACACCCAACGCCTGCGGATCGATCACGTAGTCAGCGGCGTCGCGGTCAACGCGATCGCCTTCGGAGGCACTGCGTTTCTAATCTTGCCCCTTTTTGGGCAGCATGGCAGCACGCCCGAAGTACCCGCCATGTCTCAGTGGGTTTTCATAGCGGTGGCGCTGGCGCTGCCCGTCGTCGCATGGCTGTGGCTATTCAGGACCCGAGGGGGCCTGCACGTACTAGCAGTTGGCAACGATCCTGACAAAGCGGCGGCGATGGGCCTCCACCCCGTCCGCATCCGAACCGGAGCCGTGCTGATGAGCGGGGTCTTGGCGGGGCTCGGCGGGGGCTTCCTCTCTCTTGCCTACGTCAACCAGTTCTCGGAGGCCGTAACGGCGGGGCGCGGGTTCATCGCCCTGGCTGCACTCGTGCTAGGACGCTGGCATCCGCTGGGTGCGTTCACGGCCGCTCTAGGCTTCGGGCTATTCGATGCGCTGCAGATGCGAATGCAGGGTGTTCCCATCCTCGGGATGACGGCGCCCTCCGAGTTCTGGTCCAGCCTGCCTTATGCCCTCACCATCGTCGCGCTGATCGTGTTTGCGAAGCGCGCCCGTCCGCCAGCGGCGCTAGGGAAAATTTAGCCAGACTAATCAATCCTGTTACACTACTGGTTGACATGGGTCCCGTTCCCGGTATAATGAACACCGATCGATTTGTTTGGGGCCCGAGATTATGGGGCCTTCGTTCCGCGCGGCGCCTCGGAAGAGCGACGAAGAGGGCGCGTCGAAGCGGGGAGTGCATCGGCTGGAAGCCGACCTACATGCCGAGCCCGCAGCAGGGCGGGTGACCTCGGATCCGTAATCTAGACTTACGGGGAGACATGGATGCAATCCGCACGACGGTGTCCTTTGGCGCAAGGAGAGGCTGCCATTGTTGCTCTCGAAAATCCTCCCACTCCTTGGCTCATTCCGTCCGCGCAGCTCCGCCACGAACCTGCTCGGTGGGGCTCCTGCGTCCGAACTTCCTGGCATCACGCTGAGCGCTTCCGCGGAGGCAGGCAGTGCCACTCCTAGTAGGTTCTCTTGCCGCTCTGGTCGCGCTCGTTGCCGCGACCCTCACACAGGTGCACTGGCAGTTCGCTTTGACGCGAGGAGGAATCGCGTTCGTTGTTGGGTGGGTACTCGGGACAATATGGCAGGCCGTCTTCGCTCAGATCAAGCCGCTGACGGAGTCTGTCGAGTCGAAGGGCAAAAACGAATGAGAGGGATGCACTGCTAATGGCGATTCAACCGCAACTGCTTCCGGAGTATTGGCGAAAGTACAAAACGGAAAACGATCTGGATGCCCGCCTACAACTCATTGATCACTACAAATACCTGGTCAAGATCACGGCGGGTCGGGTCGTAAGCAGCCCACCACCGGGTCTGGACCGCGAGGACCTGGTGGGAGCCGGCGTGCAAGGGCTCATCAAGGCTATCGATCAGTTCGACCGTAGCCGCGAGGTGAAGTTCGAGACCTATGCTATCGCGCTCATTCGCGGAGCGATTCTGGAGATGCTACGAGACGAGGATTGGGTGCCTCGCTCGATCCGCGAGCGACTGAAGTTGTTGGAGCGCACGCACATGCATCTCGAGGCGAAGCTGGGTCGCCCTCCTCGGGAAGTCGAGGTGGCGGAGGCCATGAACATGACCCTCGAGGACTATCATCAGCTCCTCATCCAACTAGGGCGTACCACCCTGGCATCCATAGACGACGTGTTGGCCAGCAACGAGGCGGAAGACCAGCTGCGGGTGTCCGACATTGTCGAAGACCGACACAGCAACCCGGAAGGGGAAATTCACGGCAAGGAAATTCGGCGTTTGCTCACCGACTGCATAGAGCGACTTCCGGAGAGAGAACACCTCGTGATAACCCTGTACTATTACGAGGGTCTGACATTCAAGGAAATCGGGAAGGTTTTGGGTGTGTCGGAGAGCCGCGTTTACCAACTCCACACGCAGGCAATGCTACGCCTGCGTGTCGGCCTGTCCGACAATGTAACGATGTTCGCGCATCAGTAACGCACACCGAAGGTCTAAGGGAGGCCGTGACCCATGGCTGTGGATGGCGGCGCCCCGCTCAGCCGCGTAACGCCCACATCCGGCTCCAACGCCGTGCGACCTGCGGACCGCCGAGAAGGTCGGCAGGATCGCGCGCATTCCGAAGAGGAAGAGCCGCGCGATGTGGTCGAGATTGCCGAAGGCGAGGACGACACGCCTCAGCCTGAAGCGGAGCCGGAATCGGAGGAGATGGTGGAAGGCGCGAAACCCAAACTGGACATTCGGGCCTGACTTGCCATGGGAGAGTGCCTGCTACTTGCTCAACTGCTCTTGCTCCTTGCCGGATGGTTCTCCTTCCAGCATTTCAGCCGCAGACTTCAGGAGCAGGCTCGCAGCGCGTCACTCGCCCCCGAAATCGAGAGGCTGGAGCGCGCCGCCGAACAGGTATTGAGTAAACTGACTGCCGAGTTCGAGCGGGTAAAACGCGAATTGGACGCTCGGCTAAGAACCACGGGGGCCGCGAGTGAGGCGCAGGCTGGAGAACGGCCTTGGCAAGACACGGCAGTCGCTCTCGTGGAGACTGGACTTAGTCCAACGGAGATTGCCGAGCGTGTTGGAAGACCGCTCAGCGAGGTCGAACTAATGATGAGAGCTGTGCGGAGTACCTCCGGCGTCCCGCTGGCTCACTCTGAGCGCCAACAGGAGGATACGTGAACGGGACTTACCGTGCTCTAGCACTCGTTGGAGTGGCCGCTTTGGGGGTAGTTGCCCTTGTCGGGTGTGAGAAAGAAGACGTTCTGGCTACTGTCAACGACGATGTCATCACGCGTGCGGAGTGGAGCCGTCGGTGCGAAGTGGCTATGGAGAACTACCTCAGCTTCGCCCAGGTTCGACAGCGCTTCGGAAGGCCGATCTTGCCGGTCGGTTACTTCTGTCTCGAGCAGATGATCGGCGAAAAAGTCGTGGCGCAGATGGCGAAGAAAGAGGGCGTATCTGCCACCGACGAGGAAGTCAACGACATGCTCGAGCGCCTGATCCGCCAGGAGCCCCAGTACCTCGATCAACAGAAGGCCGCGGGCCGCACCAGAGCAGCTGTGAAGGAAACAATCAAGCACGAAATCAACGAGTTCAAGCTGCGAACCAAAGGTGTCGAGGTCTCCATGAAGGAGGTCGAAGACTACATCCGGCTCCATCCGGAGGACTTCGAAGAACCGGCTCGCGTGCGTGGCAAGGTAATTGCAGTCACCTCCGAGGCAGCCAAGCAGGCCGTGGACAAAGAACTTGCCGGCGGTGTCAACTTTCAGATCGTGGCTACGAATATGTCGGAGGACCCGTCTCGTGAGCGTGGTGGCTCCTTTGGGCCAGTACCGATCCAGAGCCTATCGGTCGACATCCAGCCGATTATCGAGCAGACGCGTGTTTTCGGAACGACGCCGTGGATTCGACAGGGCAACGGCTGGCTCAAGTTTTACATAGACGAGAAAACCGAGAAGCGCTACAAGGCACCGAACGAGGACGTCAAGTGGAGTCTGCGGCGCAGACTGATGTTGGAGAAGGCCTCGGCGCTCAACGACTACGCGGCAATTCTCACAGATGCTGTCAACTCCGCCAAGGTCAAGATCAATGAGGGCTGGCTCGAAGGGCTTTGGAAGAGTGAAAAGACCCAACGGCTCGAGATGATCAAGCAGCGGGAGAAAAGGGAGAAGGAAGCCAAGGAGACAGGCACCCCGAAGCTTCCGGGGGGCAACTCGTCACCGCTCGGGGGTCAGTAGTTCGAGGGTGGCAGGCGACACCCATGTGAGTAGTAAAGCCAAAAGCGTCTCCCCGATGATTGCCGTGGTCGGCCTCGGTCCCGGTGGGGCCGAGGCCATTCCACCGAATTCACTCGATGCAATGCGCTCGGCATCGTCCGTTCTGCTTCGGACCGGCCGGCACCCCGGCGTCGAGACCCTGTCGTCTCGGGGAATCCGGTTCGGCACAGCCGACGACTTGTATGAATCCGCCGACGCATTCGAGGCCGTCTACTCGAACATCGCCTCTCGCGTAATTGACCTGGCACGCCGGACAGGACATGTAGCTTACGCGGTCCCTGGCCACCCACTCTTCGGGGAGCGGAGCGTCCGGCAGTTGCTGAACGCCGCTAGCGAGCAGGGCATCCGCGTCGAGATCGTCGGCGCAGCGGACTTCCTGTCTGCCACGCTCGAGGCGCTCCAGGAACCTTTCGACAACCACCTTCAGGCCCTCAATGCCTACGACCCCGAGGGAATCCGTCCCGACCCGCGAGCCCCGACAATCGTGTACCAAGTGGACTGCAGGGAGGCAGCTTCCTCGGTCAAGCTCGCTCTCATGCGGCACTATCCGGATGAACACGGAGTACGCATCGTCACATACGGGTATCCGGTCGTGGAGGTGCCTCTCTTCGAGTTGGACCATGCCGAGTTCACGCATCTCACGTCGGTGTTCGTCCCGCCGTTGGACTTACCCCGTTCGCCAGGCTTCTACGGCTTGGTGGAGATCGTGGCGGCGTTGCGCGGCCCTGGAGGATGCCCATGGGACCTGAAACAAACACACCAAAGCCTGAAGACGCATCTCGTCGAGGAGACCTACGAGGTACTGGCCGCGATCGACTCGGGGGACCCCGACAAGCTGTGTGAGGAGCTGGGCGACTTCCTCCTCCAGGCCCTCATGCACGCCCAGATTGATAACGAACAGGGCCTTTACGATATCGAGGACGTGATTCGCAACCAGAGCGACAAACTGCTGCGTCGCCATCCGCATGTCTTCGGCGGTCTCGACGTCGCCGGGGTCGAGGACGTTCTGCAGAACTGGGACCGCATCAAGTCCGAGGAAAAGGGTGGGGCGCCGAGATCGGCCTTGGAGGGGGTACCCGACGCGTTGCCTGCGCTCCTTCGCGCCTACGAGGTCTCGAAGCGAGCCGCCCGCTTGGGCTTCGATTGGCCCGATCTCAACTCCGTGTTGGACAAGGTGCAGGAAGAACTGGACGAGCTTCGCCGAGAGGCTGCCACGCCTAACTCAGACCGGCTCCTGCACGAGGTGGGTGATCTGTTGTTCGCCGTGGCCAACGCCGCGCGCAAGGCAGGGCTTGAGCCGGAAGATGCCCTCCGCAACATGCTGCGTCGCTTCACCCGACGATTCGGGTGGATGGAGGCGGAGTTGGGACGGCTCGGCAGAGACCCGCGCTCGCTGACCGCCGAGGAATGGGACCAACTTTGGTCCCGAGCCAAGGAGGCGACCGGGTAAGATCGATTGACCCTCTGCTCGCCGCCGAGGGTCCCCTAATGACCCCCCGCCGGACGTCGTGCCTCCCGCGAGCGAGTCCTGCGGACACAAACACTGCAAGGAGTGGGAATGATGAGCACCAAGCGCGTGTACCTCTTCCGAGAGGGCGATGCATCCATGCGCGACCTCCTCGGAGGGAAGGGCGCGAACCTCGCCGAGATGACCAACATTGGGATGCCGGTCCCCCCGGGCTTCACGATTACCACCGAAGCCTGTAACGAGACGCTCGCGCTCGGCCGGATGCCGGACGGATTGATGGACGAAGTCAAGACGGCGCTCGCCGACGTGGAGCGGGAACTCGGGAAGAAGTTCGGGGACCCGACGAACCCACTCTTGCTCTCTGTCCGCTCCGGATCAAAGTTCTCGATGCCGGGAATGATGGACACGATCCTCAACCTCGGGCTAAATCCCACCACCATCGAGGGCCTCGCGAAAACCGCCGACGAGCGGTTTCTTTATGACGCCTACCGCCGCTTCCTCATGATGTTTAGCGACGTGGTGCTCGGCATCAAGAAGCAGCAGTTCGAGCACAAGTTCGACGCGTTGAAGGCCAAGATCGGTGTGCGTCTGGACACCGAGGTGGGGGCCTCCGATCTGAGAGCCCTCTGCGAGGACTTCCGTGAGTTGGTGCGTAGCTCCCGTGGCGAGCCCTTCCCGGACGACCCGATGGTGCAGCTCGAAATGGCAATCAACGCGGTGTTCAATAGCTGGCACAACGAGCGGGCGATCATCTATCGCAAGAAGGAAGGCATCCCGGACGACCTCGGCACGGCATGCAACATCCAGGCGATGGTGTTCGGCAACATGGGGGACGACTGCGGTACCGGCGTGGCCTTCACCCGCGACGTGGCAACTGGCGAGAACGTGCTGTACGGTGAGTTCCTGATGAACGCGCAGGGCGAAGACGTGGTCGCCGGCGTGCGCACCCCCCTCAAGATCGCCGAGCTGAAGGAGAAAATGCCAGAGATCTACAACGAGTTCGAGGCGATGGGCCGCAAGCTCGAGCGGCACTACAAAGACGTGATGGACCTCGAGTTCACTATCGAGAAAGGTCGCCTCTTCATGCTCCAATGCCGCGTCGGGAAGCGAACCGGTCCCGCGGCGGTGCGAATCGCGGTCGA
Organism: Fimbriimonadia bacterium; assembly: GCA_039961735.1. NCBI lineage: Bacteria > Bacillati > Armatimonadota > Fimbriimonadia > Fimbriimonadia bacterium. Next base: position 56,250 of record JABRVX010000005.1, on the reverse strand, counting down.
AATGGTGGAGGAGGGCCTCATCACCCGCGAGGAAGCCGTGCTGCGGGTCGAGCCGAACCGACTGAACGAACTCCTCCACCCGCGCATAGACACGTCGAAACTCGGCCCGGCCGACAAGCCCATCGCTACCGGGCTGGGAGCATCGCCCGGAGCCGCGAGCGGGGTCTGCGTGTTCGAGTCTAGGCGCGCCGAGGAACTGGGTAAGGAGGGGCAGCCGCTCATCCTGGTTCGTGCCGAGACCAACCCCGACGATATCCGAGGCATGCTCGTCTCAAAGGGCATCCTTACTCAGCGGGGCGGCATGACCAGCCACGCCGCGGTCGTCGCCCGCGGCTTCGGCGTCCCCTGCGTCTCCGGCTGCGAGGCGCTGGAAATTGACGAGAGCGCTCACACGCTGAAGGTCGGCGATAAGCTCTTCCGCGAGGGCGACTGGATCACGATTGATGGCTCGGCCGGAGCCGTGTACGCCGGACAGGTTCCTACGGTTGCCCCGGAAGTGTCCGGCCACCTAGCCACGCTGCTCGGCTGGGCAGACGAGTTCCGCAGGCTCAGGGTCCGTACCAACGCGGACAACCCGACCGACGCCGCGCGCGCCGTCTCTTTCGGGGCCGAAGGCATCGGCCTCTGCCGAACCGAGCACATGTTCTTCGAAGACCGCCTGCCCATCGTTCAGGAGATGATCCTGGCCGAGTCGGAGGAGAAGCGTCGAGAGGCACTAGATCGCCTTCTGCCATTTCAGCGCGGAGACTTCGTCGGCATCTTCAAGGCGATGGCCGGCAAGCCCGTGACCATCCGACTGATCGACCCGCCGCTGCACGAGTTCCTGCCTCAGCACGACGACCTTTTGCGGGAAGTCATCGAGATGGAGGTTAGGGGTCTCGGGGGCCCCGAACTGAAGGCCAAGCAGGAACTTCTGGCGAAGGTCGAGGCGATGCGTGAGGCAAACCCGATGCTCGGTCTCCGGGGGGTGCGCCTCTCTATCGTCTTCCCAGAGATCGTCGAGATGCAGGTGCGGGCCATCCTAGAGGCCGCCATCGAGGTGCAGCGTGAGGGAATCGAGGTGCTGCCCGAGATCATGATCCCGCTCGTGGGACATGTGAACGAGCTGAAGGTGGTTCGCGACAAGCTGGAGGCCGTGGCGCAGACCGTGCTGGCCCAGCACAACGCCCGCGTGGATTACCTCTTCGGTACCATGATCGAACTGCCGCGCGCGGCCCTGACCGCTGACGAGATCGCGCAGCACGCCCAGTTCTTCAGCTTCGGGACCAACGACCTCACGCAAACCACCTTCGGCTTCAGCCGGGACGATGCAGAAGGCAAGTTCCTGGAGCGATACGTCGAGACCGGCATTCTGCCAGAGAACCCGTTCGCCGTGCTAGACCAGAACGGCGTCGGGAAACTGGTGGAGATGGCGCACGACCTCGGCACCAAGGCGAACCCCGACATCAAGATGGGCATCTGCGGCGAGCATGGAGGCGACCCGAAGTCCATCGAGTTCTGCCACCGAGTGGGTCTGCAGTACGTGAGCTGTTCCCCCTTCCGCGTGCCCATCGCCAGGCTGGCCGCCGCTCAGGCTGCGCTTCGGGACCGCGTGAAGGTGGCCGTGGATAAATAGACGGCGCGTTGCACGAACTGGCGGCGGCACTGAAGGCGCGCGTACTGGCCGAAGGCTTCGACCTGGCCGGGATCGCGCCCGCAACGCCGCCGCCGCACTACTCCACCTATCTCGAGTGGCTGGCGGCCGGCATGCACGGCGCGATGGAGTACATGCAGCGCCAGAAGCACCTTCGGGCGCATCCCGAGAGCCTGCTCCCGGGGGTCCGGAGCATCGTGGTCGCTGCCATGAACTATGCTCGAGGCCCGCACCCCGCCCGGCCCGGACTGGGTCGCATCGCCGCCTACGCATGGGGCCGCGATTACCATAAGGTCTTGAGAGCCAAGCTTCGTCGTGTGGCGACATGGCTGCTCGAACGCGAGCCCCAGGCACAGTCTCGTATCTGTGTGGACTCGGCGCCCCTCATGGAGCGAGACTACGCTGCACTCGCGGGCATCGGGTGGTTCGGGAAGAACTCGTGCATCATCAACACCCAGCGCGGTTCCTACTTCTTGTTCGGCTGCCTTCTCACCACGTTGAGCCTTCCGCCGGATAGGCCTGCCGAAGGCGGTTGTGGCACCTGCCGTCTGTGCCTCGATGCCTGTCCGACCGGTGCAATCGTCGGCCCAGGCGTGGTGGATGCCCGCCGCTGCATCAGCTACCTCACCATCGAGAAGCGAGGCCCAATCCCAGAAGACCTGCAGCCGCTGATGCAGGACTGGGTGTTCGGCTGCGACGTGTGTCAAGACGTGTGCCCGTTCAACCATCCGCGCGAAAACGCCCCGCTGCGCGGAGCAAGGACAACCGACCCAAAGATGTCCGCGTCCGTGGACCCATCGCCCAAGCTGACCGAGCTCGCCGAGCTGACGGAGGAAGAGTTCGTCCGCCGCTATGCCGGCACCGCGCTGATGCGCTCCAAGCACGAAGGTCTCGTCCGAAACGCCCACATCGCACTCAGAAACGAAAAAGGGGCTTGACGCCCGCAACCATATGCGCTAGATTCAGTGAGTTCGATCGGTTGAAAGGAGAACGCTGCCCATGAAGACCATCCCTTGCATCCTCGGACTCTTGCTCCTGCCGCTTTCAACGCTCGCTGTTCCCAACTGGGATATGAGCGGAACGGCCTACGAGGCCACCATCTCGTACACCTTCACAACGTCGCCCTTCCCGCTATCCGACAGCGACACCAAGACGGGTCCGCTTCTGTTCGGCCAACAGGACGAGGCAGGCAACGTGCCCGTCGAAGTGACGCTGGCAATCGGAGACGGCGTGTTTCCCCTCAATTGCTCCGGGCTCGTCGAGGGTGACAATATCCACGTGTACACCCCCGAGCCGCTGCCCGGGCCGTTCTCCTATCGGACCAGTTTCTGGATCGGCCCTGTAGAGTGCATCATGGATGTCGTTCTGACGAACGTGGTCGTGGATATGGACCTTCGGGTGGCGAACGCCACGTTGCTGGACTGGGGCGACGGAACGGTTGATTGCGACTTAACGATCACATCACCCAACTGCTGGCTTCCGACCATCGATCGGGGCCATGTAGACGTCACCGCGTTCAGCGCCACCGGTGGCCCAGCTAAGCGCTTCGTGACGCTGAGCGGCACCGCTTCCCTCGGCGGCTATGTGGGCTTGCTCACGGAGAAGGACCTGTCGCTGTCGCTCTCTGGCCCCTCGCCAATAGAGGTGGCGCTCTCTATGAATGCGTCTGGTGAATGGTCGAAGCGGGTTGCACTCATCCCAGGGACTTACGCGCCCCTGTTTTCCTCGCAGTATTACCTGCGGCGGGCGCTGCCGGCCCTCGCTCTCACTGGTGACACTACTGGCCTGGACGCGACGCTGGTCGGTGGCGACGCCGATTCCAGTAACCAGGTGACGATCGCCGATCTCAATGCCGTGCTGGTCGGCTTCGGCGGCCCGAACCCAGACCTGAACGGAAGCGGCGTCGTTGACCTCGGCGACTTGAACATGGTGCTTCTGAACTTCTCGAAGGCCGGAGACTAGGGCCAACGTGCCATCTGGGGTATCCTAAGGCCCCGTGCCGCATGGACCGCGCGTCGGGAGCATGTCGGCGTGAGGAGGTGGGAGAATGGCAAGCAAGGCAAAGGGCAATCGGGTGATCATTAAGCTCAAGAGCACCGAGAGCCCACACTATTACACAACGTGGAAGAATAAGCAGAAGACACCGGATAAGCTGGAGCTGAAGAAGTACGATCCGGTCGTTCGCCGCCACGTGCTGTACAAGGAAGGGAAGTAGCCCCCCCTCGTACGTCTCGACTCCATACCCCTGCCCTCACCGCGTGCGGCGGTGGGGCTTTTGCACTTCTCACCTCCACGTTCTGATGTCCTGACCCTTGCGTCGGCACTGTCGTGTTCCTAGCCGATGCCGCCTTCGTCTGCCGCCCTCTACAAACACCCAGGGGGAAGTCCAACGAGCGCGCCAGGGCATGTTCTGGCGATGCCGTGGCTCCGCCATCCTCACGCTGCAAGTGCGCCTCTACTGGCAAGACTTGTCCGTTGAGGTGGCCCCTCTATTCCTCACCGCCCGCAGAAGATGGGTCAGTTACGAGGCACGAGCCTCCGGCTACTGCGACTGAAGGGATCTGCAACCCACCGTCCGCTCGCTCCGTATATGACTCTGGAGGTGATGACCTTGAAGGTTTTCTTTCCACCTCCTCCGCAGTAGGCCGGCGCCGATGACGACGGCGACCGCAGTATCCTCCGGAGGCAAAAACAGTAGAGGAGGGGCTCCCGGCTAGGCCCCAATCGCGGCAAGGCAGGGCATGGATCGTCACGAGACGGCACCCCAGAGGTGCCGTCTTTGGCTCATGCCGGCTGCCCGAGGGCATCCACAACTCCGGCCTCCTCTCTTGTTCTCCAAGTGTCTCTATCCCTCACCACTGCCCACCCTCTGCGAGTGGTGAGGGATATCTGCCGGAGGGTCGGGGCATAGAACCGTCGCTCAACCCGGTCCTACCCCCACCGGTCAAAGAGGCTGCTGACGGACATGTCGAGATGGACGCGGCGGATGGCTTCGGCGAGGAGCGGAGCCGCGGGCAGCACCGTCAGCTTCGAGAAGCGCTTCGTTCGGTCGATCGGCACCGTATCCGTACACACCACCAGCGAGATGCCCGAAGACTCCAGTCGTTTCGGCGCGTCTCCCGACAACACGCCGTGCGTGCAGCACGCCACCACGTCCACCGCGCCTCGATGGAACAGCGCGTCGGCGCCTTGCACGATGGAGCCCGCCGTGTCTATCATGTCGTCAATCATGATGCAGGTCTTGCCTTCCACCTCGCCGATGATCTCCATGATGTCCACCTTGTTCGGCTCGGGTCGGCGCTTGGCGATGATGGCGATGGGCGCGCCGAGCTGCTCCGCCAGGCGTCTCGCCCGCGGCACGCCGGCCACGTCGGGCGAGACCACCACCGTATCCCTCAGGTGCATCTCGTGCTCGATCAGGTACTGCCCGATGAGCGGTCCTGCGTACAGGTGGTCCACGGGCAGGTCGAAGAAGCCCTGGATCTGGTCCGCATGCAGGTCCACGCACATGATCCGATCCGCGCCGGCCTGCGTAATCAGATTGGCTACCAGGCGCGCGCTCACCGGCTCGCGCGGCTTGACCTTCTTGTCCTGCCGAGCATAGCCGTAGTAGGGCATGACCACCGAGATGCGCCGAGCAGAAGCACGCCGGAACGCATCCAGCATGATCAGCAGCTCCATGAGGTTATCGTTCACCGGCGCGCAGGTGGGCTGGATGATGAACACGTCATCGCCGCGCGTGCTCTCCTCGATCTGCACGCGAATCTCACCGTCCGAGAAGCGTGAGCACCGGATCTGCCCCAGCGTGGTTCCCAGCGACTCGGCGATGCGCTCCGACAGCTCCGGGTTGGCATTGCCGGTGAACAGCTTCATTCCGGTCGGTTCGCCGATGTCCATGTGGATTGCTGCTTGTGCCTTGTCTATTGCGTGCTCCGCCATTTCCGTGCCCACTCCTCTTTGTTCACTTGCCGCGCTCTGGCCACAGCAAGTGCGTCCGGTTCGACGTCCTCGGTGATCGTGGAACCTGCCGCCGTAAAGGCCCCGTCTCCGATCTGCACCGGTGCAACGAGCGTGTTGTTCGACCCGATGAACACGCCTTTGCCGATCACCGTCCGGTGCTTTCGCTTTCCATCGTAGTTGCAGGTGATGGTCCCCGCTCCGATGTTGGTACCCGAGCCGACGGTCGCATCTCCGACGTACGCAAGGTGCCCTATGCTCACCTCGTCCCCTATCTGGGAGTTCTTCAGCTCGACGAAATCCCCTATCGAGCACTTGCTCCCGACCTTCGTTCCCGGGCGCAGGTGAGCGAACGGGCCGACCCGCGTGCCCGACCCGATCTCGCTCTCCACCACGTTGCTGCTCAACACGGTGGTTCCATTCTCGACGACGCCGTCCACGATTCGCGTACCGGGGCCGATCGTGCAGTTGCGCCCGATGCGGGTCTCCCCCTTCAGGCAGCATCCTGGCTCCACGACCGTATCCTGGCCAATCTCCACGTCCATGTCCACGTAGCAGTTCTTCGGGTCGGTGAGAGTTACGCCGTTCTTCGCCAACTCCCTTAGCTTGCGCATTCGCAGGACCTCGGCGGCTTGGCTGAGTTGCCAGCGGTCGTTCACACCCATCAACAGCGTTGGGTCCGGGGTCGTCCAGGTGGCCACGCGGTACCCGGCCGCTGCTGCGAGGCCGATTATGTCCGTAAGGTAGTACTCCTTCTGAGCGTTGTCGGCTCGCAGCTTCGGCAGCAGGTCGGCCAGCAAGGCCACCTCGAAGCAATAGAGCGAGGTGCAGACCTCCTTGATGAGGCGCTGTTCGGGAGTGCAGTCGCGCTCTTCGACGATGCCCACCGGTTCGCCGTCCTCGTTCCGTAGCACGCGCCCGTAGCCCGTCGGGTCGTCATACTGGCATACAGCGAAGGTGATCTGGGCCTCCGTCTCCTCATGCGTCCTCAGCAGCGACGTCAGCATCTCGGCGGTGATAAGGGGCGCGTCCCCGGGCATCATCAGCGCGCGCGTGGCACCCTGGTTGCGCAGCGCGGGAAGCGCTTGCATCAGCGCATGCCCTGTGCCCAGTTGTTCGCTCTGCGTTGCGTAGTCGTTGTGCGAGCCGAGCACCTCCTGCACTCGCTCTGCCCCGTGTCCGACCACGACGATGGGGCGAGGGACCCCGGCGGCGCGCATTGCGCGCACGCAGTGCTCGGTCAGAGGGATGCCGCAGACGGGGTGGAGGGCTTTGGGTAGTTCGGACACCATGCGCGTACCCTTACCTGCGGCGAGAATCACTCCGGACAGCGTCAAGACCGTGTGGCTCCTTACAGTAGCGGTGGCTGGCGGGGGAGGATTCGAACCTCCACAAGCAGAACCAAAATCTGCTGTCCTGCCCTTAGACGACCCGCCAGTGCGGCTTGGATTATACCGTTGCGGGAGTCACTCCACTCGCCAAAATGGAAACGGGAAGCCGCACCGTGCGGCTCCCCGGAACTCTCGGCGCGTTTGCCGATGGGCTAGCGGTTGCGTCGCCCTCGGAGCATGCGAAGCCCGACCAAGCCGAAACCGATGGTAGCGAGCGTTGCAGGCTCAGGTACGAGACCAGGAACGTACACACCGACGTTCTGACCCGAGTACCCGCCTCCAGACGCCGTCGCGACCCAGAGGATCCCCGCATCGGGCTCGTACAGGCTATGGATCTGGAACATCTGTGCGGTATCGCCGACGTCGGGTGACGCACTTCCGACACGGACGGCGCTTCCGACGCTCCCAGCCCACTCGGCATCGCCAGCTGCCTCATCGCCGATAAAAAACCACGGGATGTACGTGGTTCCCCCGCCCTTGCCGCCGCCGTTGCCTAGATTGACGAACGGCGAGATGTCGGTCAAACCGAGATACGTAATCGCGGAAGGCGCACCGGTGATGCTGCTGCCGGACACGTTTCGAATCCTGTACGAATAGAAATAGCCCGGGTCCCCCGCATGGGTGAAAGCCCAGTAGTCAATATAGACATCCCCCAGGGAGACGCCCGGCACCGGGTCGAGAAGCACGGAACCCTGGTACAGAATGGTGACGTTGGGGTCTAAAACATCGGGGTCTACATACGACACGGCACCCGCCTGGACTGCAAGCCCGGACAGGGTGACCGTAACGATCATTCCCCAGAATAACCTTCTCACGGACACGGCCATCGCGTACCTCCTTGATGTTCGCGATAGTTCCGAGAGTGCGGCATGAAACTCAGAAGCCGTCGAAAACTCTCCTTCAAACTATTCGCGCTGGACCAGACTATTAAAAGCAAATTAGAGACATGGGGCAATGTCCCCAGTCTCCCAGGTTGCGGCCAAAACAACGAAGTCAGAGCTAGCTCATGACCGCGACTTACAAAGGCTGCGCGGCTGCCGTATCCTCCGGACGACACTACACCGACCGGACGGCTTATGCTTATTCTACACCAGGTTGCCCTGAAATGGTACAGGAGCGGTCAAAAAACTGGGAAAACCGTGCCAATCCCTGGGGGGATCGCCTCTGTGCGCAATGCTGCGCGAACCGGGTACCGTGCTCTCAATGAGCCACATGCTGGACGAGGTGAAGCAACAACCCCAGGTTCTTCGTACCGCGGTAGAGAGGCTGTGGCAGCGCTCGGTCGAGGCCGCGAAGGCTTCTAGGAACTGCCCGTTCGCGGCGATCGCTGCTCGTGGCACATCGGACCATGCGGCAACCTACGCCAAGTACCTCCTCGAGATCCGTTGCGGTCTGCCGGTTGCATTGGCGGCGCCGAGCGTTCTCACGCTGTATGGAGCGCGGCTCCGTCAGAATGGTGCGCTCGTAATCGGAATATCCCAGTCCGGCGCCGCTCCAGATGTAACGGCAGTCATCGAGGAGGCGCGACGCGCTGGTGCGGTGACCCTGGCGATGACCAACGATGAACAGAGTTCATTGGCGCAGGCTGCCGAGCACCTGCTGCCTCTGGGCGCAGGCCGTGAGCGCTCGGTGGCGGCCACCAAGACCTACACGGCGACCCTAGGTGCGCTACTCGTCTTCGCACATGCGCTGTCGGGAATCGATGCGCCAGAGCAGGCACTCGAGGACGCGGCAGCAGCCGTGGAATCCGCTCTTCAAGCGGCTCCCGAGATCGAGCGTGTCGCAGAGAGGTTCCGTTTCATGGAGGAGTGCGTGGTGCTCGGACGCGGTTACAACTACGCGACCGCACTCGAGACCGCACTGAAGATCATCGAGACGAGCTATGTGATGGCGAAGTCCTACTCCGCCGCCGACTTCATGCACGGCCCGATGGCGCTGTTGCGGCAGGGCTTCCCGTGCCTGCTGATGGCCAACTCCGGTCCGAGCCTGCCGGCGGTGCGGGATCAGGCCGCCAGGCTTCTCGAGCGCAAGGCGGAGCTGATGGTGTTCTCCGATGATGAGGAGATGCTGCGGCTGGCGCGCGTGCCCATCCGCGTGCCCTTCTCGCTCCCCGACGAGGTTGCGCCGATCTCCTATGTCGTGTACGGGCAACTTTTCGCCTACTACTTGGCGAAGACCCGCGGGCTCAACCCAGATCGTCCTCGTGCGCTCAGCAAAGTGACCCGCACCCTCTGATGACCCCAAGCGTTAGGGCCCGGCGCTCGCGAGCGCCGGGCCCTCGGAAGTCAGCGATTCGCCTACTGCGTGATGTCCCACTTATATGCGTCTATGTCAGTGATCGGACCCGCGTAGTTGGCGACTACATTCGGAACGCCCGCAGCAATCTGCTGGATCGTCATGGACTTGGCGTGGCCATCCACGAACACGGTAGTACACTTATCGGTGTGCCACGGCCAGCAGCCGCCGAACACGTCCCACGCGTTCGGAAGCTCCGGGTGCCAGCCCGAGTATGGGTAGTAGTTGTTCCCGGGCAACGGCCAGGTGTCCACGCGCGTTCCGTCCGGCTTAACCCAAGTTCTGGCGGGCGGAATGGCAATCCAGTTACCGCCGCCGAAAGGCTTCCCGCTCGCGTCACGGTTCCAGACCGTGTCGATGTGCAGGAAGGTGTTGGCAGTCGAAGCGATGCGACCTTCCTTTGTCGGGACCGAGCCCCAACCCGAGGATGTGGCGTAGACAGGGCTCAGGTAATACGAGTTCATACCGACGTTGGTGCGCAACGACCATTCGTAGTTGCGTTCCCAGCGGTTGGCGGGTGGAGGGCACTCGCCTTCGTTACCGTGCTGGGACAGTTCCTTGTCGTTGGCAGTCGGGTCGGACGGGCAGCGAAAAACTGTCCACTCCTTCACATAGCCCTGAAGGGACGTCACCCATACCTGGTCCCTGTAGTCGTAGGAACACCCGGCCCATGCTGCCGTGTGATTGGTAAGAACGAACTTGCCGTCATTGTCTCCGCGATACTGCGCCTGGGCTATCGCAACCTGCTTGTAGTTCGAAATGCACTGCGAGACCTTCGCCGCCTTACGCGCCTGCGAGAAGACAGGGAATAGGATTGCAGCAAGAATCGCGATGATTGCAATGACAACCAGTAGCTCGATGAGTGTGAATCCGGTCTTCTTCATGATATCCGTCCTTCGTGTCTAGCGTCGGCTCTTGTCGCCTGCACCAGGGAATGGTGGAGGCGTGCCATACAACTGGTTGTTGTCGAGCACGTCTTTCGCTTTCGGGTCACTGGGCGGCATCAGGTTCGTAACGTCCGAAGGACTGTCCGTATCGGGTGCCATGCGCACCACAGCGAACCAGACCCCGAACGCCACGACCGCCACAGCGACCACGATGCCGATAACCTTGCCCGCAGTCGTATCAAAGAAGCTCATACTGGCCCCCTTCTTCGAAAGGCGGCGCTAATCCTGCAAATCCCAGATGTACGCGGACTGATCGGTGATCAATCCGTCCCAATTCTGGAGGCGAGAACAGCCCGCCGCGAGTTCGCCCGGCGTCAGGCGCCGAACGTGACCATCAGCGAAAACGACCGTGAACCCACCGTTGTGCCAGTTCCACGCCCCGCCATAGTAATTGCTCGACTTCGGGTCCGCTTCCCATCCCTTCGGCGCCATTCGCCAGTAGTACTCGTTCTGCCAGACAATCCGCGGGAACGTGTCACGGTTCAGCGGAGTCGCGGCGAGATAACGGCAGGGTGGCGTGACGATCCACTGGCCACCGCCGAATGGGCGCCCCAGATGGTCTCGGCCCCACACACTATCCACAAGAACTAGCGTCCGCGTTGGGCTGGCGATGCTGGAGAAGCGGTTTGGGAACGCCAACCAGCCGAGAGTGACGTCTCGCACCAGCGGCGAGAGGTACATGAAGTTGAGCCCCATGTTTGTCCGTAGAGAACGAATATAAAACTCGCCCCAGTCATCGTCCGGTGCGGCATCCACATCGTCCCACCGTCCGACGCGAGCTGGTGTTGCACGCCCGGTGTCACCGGGGCACTCGAACACTTCAACCGACTTGATGTATGGGTAGAGAACCTGAACCCACGTTCGGTCGTCGGGGTCGACGACCTCTGGAATGTAAGCGTGGTAGTTGGTGGGCGGGAACCGATCGCTATACTCGTCCATGTACATCCGCATGGCCTTCAGTACGGCGCTGAAGTTCTCGGCGCACGAGGCACGGATCGCAGCACCACGCGCCGCGCTCATGACAGGAAACAGCAGCGCCGCGAGGATAGCTATCACCGCCACGACGACGAGAAGCTCCACCAGCGAGAAGGCCTGCCGATGCCTCAGATTATCGCCTCCCACACTCGATACGCGAACAGTATATCAAAAGTCCCGGTTTTCTACAATAGCCGCAGCGCGAGATGTTGTCGATTCGTACGCGCTGCCGCCCCACTCCCAGTAAATAAATCGGTACCAAGCAACCGAAACTCAATCACGTTTGAACTGAGCCGCTGCTCCATGAGTGTCGCAGCGCTGCCCGTCTCACAACACGAAGTGCCAGACAACTCCCGGAACTGTGCGCTTCGGGTGGGCGACGGCTCCGACCGAAAACCCCAATGGCCCTTTCCAGCCGGCGAACAGCACCGGTCCCCGCGTTGTCAAGAACCCGCTTGCATAGAAGTCTCCTCGCGAGTTCGAGCGCCATAAGTCCAAGCCGGCCGCAACTTGCAGGCCAGATTCTTGATCCAGCATCAGGCCAATCCGAATCGTCGGAGCGTCTATCGAAGTCGGCGGCGAATACGTCTCGCCTGCAAACCTGGCCGCGAAGAAGTCCGCAACCACTCGAAGCAACCGGCGCTCCACGAAAACCGCTCCATAGTGCCCTGTCTCCAGCCACAGCATCGGAGGGCTACCGAGGGCCCTGTGCAGTTTGTCCGTGTCCGTCGCCGGCACCACCGTGTCGAATAGCGCGCCCACCAGGAGCACGCGCTCGCCGATCTCCTCGTTCGCGTACGACAACGGTTCGACGGCTTTGAGACGGGCCCGCAGGCGCTCCTCCGTCCATCCGTTGCGTCGCAACACCTCTCGGACAGAGATGGTAAGGGAACTGTTCCACAGGATGTGCGCTACATCTCCGCCGCCGAGCAGAAACACCCCGAACCGGAGCCTAGGCTCGGCGGCCATCCCTAGGGAAGCGATGATGGCTCCGAGACTAACCCCTAAGACGCCGATCCGGTCAGCATCTACGAATCTCTGCGATTCCGCCCAGTCCACTGCGCGCCGCAGGTCGGACACTGATTGGCGCACCATCTCCTCGAACGCGTCGACATCGGGCCGCAACGCTAGCGCCCCACTCCGATACCCCGGTGGGCTGCGCTCGATGTGATAGGGGAGGGTGACCAGCAGTGCGGCGATCCCGCGGTCGTTGAGTCGCTTGGCGATCCGCTCTTCCAGAAAGTGGTCCGCCACGCCCAGCCCGTGCAAGAGGATGACGATAGGCATCGGCTCCTCGACCCCTGCAGGACGGATCAACCTTGCTCGTACGACGTTGTTCTCAGGCCACTCGGTGCGATGGGCAGAGGGAAAGCTGACATCTAAGAAGCCTGCCTTCTCCGCGATCTGTACCGCAAACTCCTTCGGCGGCGGTGGAAAGGTGTCGCCCGCGACCTGGCTCCACGCTGTCGCCACGCACAGGGAAGCCACGGCAGGAAACAGCGCGCGAAGCGGTAACAAGATGGAAGGTACAGGAGGTATCCGCATGGTTGGCCTGTTGGTTGCCGCTCTCTCCCTGAGCACTCCTCTCGACGATGCCGCCGCCCAAGCCCTCTCCTTGGCCGGACTGACGACTGAGACGGCGCGCTTTGATCAGAACCTATTGCGCTTCTTCGACTTCGATGAGTTCGTCCTTGGCTCCTTCAACGCGTACTGGGAGGCTCCGTGGCGGATTCCGACATTCGAAACCGGCATGACACAGCGCATCGTCGCAGCCATGGCAAAGCCCTCCGAGATCGTAATGCTCACTGGATGGCAGATCGGCATCGGTACGCGACGGACGCTTTTGGGCAATCCCATCGCTTCCATGGAGCAGTCTGCCGAGCAGAGCCCGGACTTCGCCTCGGCGCTCGCGGCTGTCGATGCATTTGCTGGAGGGGACGGCAACGTCGAGCGGTTTCGCGCGGGCGCCGAAGCGGTGCCGAAGGAGGTTGCGAAAGCAGTAACCCTTTTGGCAACCGCTGCATCGGCTGTCGTGAAGGCTCGCGAGGTGACCTTCGATGCTGCCGACGGTGCGGCAAAAGCTTGGGAGACGCTGACCCGAGGAGACGACGAGAGCTTTGCAGCCGTGGAGCGAAGCCTTCGTTCGGCTCGTGCGGTAGACATCCGTTACATGACCTCGGCCGCAACAGACCTGACGATGGCGTGCGAGAAGGCGGCCGAGTGGCTTCGTGCCGCTCCGAAGGCGGACTTCCGGTACGAGGTCGAGACAGCCTTAGGCTGGGTCTGCCTCCGCGGCGCGGGCTCGGACACCTACGAGGCCCGTCCCTACTTCCTGATCATGGACCTCGCGGGAGACGACACTTATCTGGGCGGCGCGGCGAACACGTCAGCCCAGAACGGCATCAGCCTTCTCTTCGACCTCGAAGGCAATGACCGGTACCTGTCCGATCAGGCCCTTGCCGGTGCAACCGTCGCCGAATCGCCGCTCCGAACCAAGGGCGGCTCGGTTCCCACGTCGGGCGGCGCACTCTGCGGCGTCTCCGTGCTCTTCGACCTCGGCGGAGACGACCTCTACCGGTCGGTCGCGATGGGACAAGGGGCGGCGCACTACGGCGTGGCGGTCCTTTGGGACACCGCAGGCAACGACACCTATGACGGTTACGCGCGCTGCCAAGGCTTCGCGGAACACGGTGTCGGGGTGCTCCTCGACACGACTGGCAACGATGCGTACTCCTGCTTCAACCTGGCTCAGGGCTGCGGTCGCATGCGGGGCTTCGGCCTGCTCGCAGACGGAGCTGGCAACGACCGCTACGAGGCGAACGACACCATACTGGACTTCGCCGCTTCTCAAACGAAAGACCACAACACCAGCATGGCGCAGGGCTGCGGCTTCGGCAGGCGCGCGGACTACAGCGACGGGCATTCCCTCGGGGGCGGCTTCGGGGTGCTGTGCGACGTGAGCGGCGACGACCGGTACTCCTGCGGGGTGTTTGGCCAAGGAGTCGGATACTGGAAGGCTGTCGGGCTGCTCGCCGACCTAGCCGGTAACGACGTGTACCAGGGCATCTGGTACGTGCAGGGAGCGTGCGCCCACTTCGCCATCGGCATATTGCACGACTACGAGGGCGACGATCAATACGAGGCGACGATGAACATGGCGCAGGGCGCGGGCCACGACTTTTCCATCGGCCTTTTGCTAGACGGGGCCGGAAACGACCGTTACCGCGCACCGAACCTCTCGCTAGGCGCAGGCAATGCCAATGGCATCGGCATCTTCGTGGACTTCGCGGGCGCCGACGAGTATCGAAGCAGTGGTACGACGCTGGGAAAGGCGAACGCTTCGACCGGCGGAGTGCGAGATATCGCCATCTGCCTAGGTGTCTTCATGGACCTCGGCGGAAACGATAGCTATCCCGATGGCAGTCCCTGGGCGAAGAACGGGGCCGAAGTCGTGAACTGGACAACACAACGGGCCAAGCCCTCGGAGTCGCAGGTCGGGGTGTTCCTAGACAGGCAGTAGGGGGACTTGCGGGCTTTCGGCCTCGCGTGCCGGCATTTCTGGTCCGATAGTACAGCGGGTGTCGAATGGCATTTAGCTTGCCGAAGATTCTTTCGGAGAGCGAGCCGGCGGATGTAAGAGTACCGGACACCCCGCCGGCCTCCCGACTTGACCACGGTCAATCCAAGCGCGAAAGGCCCGCCGGGGGAGGCCTTTCGCGCTTCCTATTTCTCGCCCACGCCCCACAGGCGAACTCGGAACGTGGGGGCCTGCGAAGCCGGGAGGGGGCATCCTGGGATCGAGTGGAAGGTTATCCCTGCAGCGAAGCCACCCAATCCTGTACACGGTTGCGGAGAACCGACAGGGGCATCGGACCCGCCAACAACAACACGTCGTGGAACTCCTTCAGATCGAACCGTTCGCCTAGGGCATCGGTCGCGTGCCGGCGCAACTTCTGGATCTCGATCTCTCCGATCTTGTACGCCACGGCTTGTCCCGGCCAAGCGATGTAGCGGTCTATCTCGTTCACCACGTCCAGCTCCGTCTTGGGCGAGTTCTCGAGGAAGTACTCAATCGCCTGCTGTCTCGTCCACCGCTTCCAGTGAATGCCGGGGTCCACCACCAACCGGATCGCGCGCCATATCTCGTAGGTCAGCCGTCCGAACTCGGCGTACGGGTCGTCGTACAACCCCAGCTCGTGGCCGAGAGACTCCGCATACAGCGCCCAACCTTCGATGTATGCCGTCCAGTGCCCGTGCCGCCGGAAATTGGGAAGGTCCTTCAGCTCCATCGCCAGTGCGATCTGGAAGTGGTGGCCCGGGACGGCTTCGTGAATGGACAGCGCGGGGATCTCGTGCGTGGGCCGCGACTCGGGCTGATACAGGTTGACGCGATAAGAGCCTGCGCGCGACCCATCGTCAGCCGGAGGCTGGTAGTACGCAGCGGTGGTGTCGGGCGCGACGGCATCGGGGATGGGGTCCACGCCGTACGGCATACGCGGGATGGTTCGGAACACCTTCACGAGCAACGGGTCGATCCGCTTGGCGAAAGCGCGGTAGGCCGTGAGCAGGTCCTCGGCCGTCTTGTGGAAGAAACGCGGTTCTGTGCGAAGGAATTCGAAGAACTCGGTCATGCTGCCCGTGAAGCCCGACTTTGCCTTCACCTTTTCCATCTCGGCTCGGATGCGGGCGACCTCTTGCAGACCCGTCTCGAACACCTCGTCGGGAGTCATGTCCGTCGTGGTGTACTCCCGAACGAAGTGGCGATAGATGTCCTCGCCACCGGGCATCTGCCATACCCCCACCTGCTCGTAACAATCCGGCAGGTATTCCTCGTTCACGAAAGCGAGTAACTTGCGAAAGGACGGCACGACGCAGTCAGCGATCGCGCTGCGAGCCGCCTTGCGCAGCCTCTCCTGTTCCGCATCGGGAATTGTGGGCATAGACCGGAATGGGCGGTAGAAGCGGCTTTGCTCTGCATCATCCACGATCTGACTCTGGACTTGCCGCGGGACGCGTAGCATCACGACGCGGGAGTGCTTGATGCCGCGAGCCAGTCCCTCACGCAATAGGTAGATGGTCTGGTCCATCAGCTCCGGCAGCGCTTCGAGACGTGCGATCCAGTCCTCGTAATCCTTGGTGCCTTCGAACGAGAGCTGCTCGGAGAAGTTATCCAGAGTCTGGATGCCACCGCGCGCATCCAGCGCGATGTATCGCCAGTTGGTGGCGTATTCGTCTGCGGCGGTCTTCTGCTCGTCCTCGAACAGGTCGTAGTTGAGCTGGTCCTCGACAGAGAGCGCGGCTCGGTCAATCTCGCGAAGGCGTGCAAGGTTCTGCAACGTATGCTCGTGCCGAGATTGAAAGCCTTCCTCGCTACGGTCGGTCCAGCGATCGTTGTAGCGCTT
Organism: Fimbriimonadia bacterium; assembly: GCA_039961735.1. NCBI lineage: Bacteria > Bacillati > Armatimonadota > Fimbriimonadia > Fimbriimonadia bacterium. Next base: position 39,650 of record JABRVX010000005.1, on the reverse strand, counting down.
GTCGCCCAGGTACGAAGCCCACTCGGGGTGCGAGCGCATGCGGTGTTCCCAGTCCTCGCGGAACAGCTCGTGAAGTGTTCGTGCGGCATCGTTGCTCATGCTCAGACCTCCCCGTCTCCAATTGGAGTGTACCCAGGGACTGGGAGAACCGATGGGAGGAAGCAGAGCGCGGAAGAGCGAAGCGAGGCCTCAGACATCGAGCCTATGGAGTTGCCCCTATGATTGGTTTCACCACCCTCTCGAACCTCGCTACGATCCGAAGGTACACCTCTCGCCGCGCATCCAGCTACGACGTGGAGGGCAAGAACGCCGACGCGTGGCGTCTGAAGCCCGGCGAGTGCCGCGAGATCTTAGTGACCGACAGGCCCGGATGCATCAAGCATATCTGGTCTACGCTGGGTCCCGAAGGACCGGAGTACGCCTATCCGCGCAAGATCGTGATCCGCATGTATTGGGACGGCGAGGAGACGCCTAGCGTGGAAGCACCCATCGGCGACTTCTTCGGCATGGGGCACGGGATGTTGAAGGATTTCGTCAGTGCCCCATTGCAGATGGGACCATCCGGAGGGCGTGGGATGAACTGTTGGTTTCCCATGCCGTTCGACTCGGCTCGGATCACGGTGACGAACGAGTGTTCGGTGGATCTGCATCTGTTCTTCTACATAGACTACGAGGAGTATGATGCACCGCACGGACCCGAGATCGCCCGGTTCCACGTGCAGTGGCGTAGAGAGAACCCGACGCAAGGTTGGCTGACCACCCGACTAGGTCCCGGACACATGGAGCCTTGGCAGACCGCAAACCTGAGCGACAAAGACAACTATTTGATTTTGGAGGCGTCCGGTGAGGGGCACTATGTGGGATGCCACCTAGACATAGACTGCTTCCAACGGCAAGGCAACGATTGGTACGGCGAGGGCGACGACATGATCGTGATAGACGGCGAACCGTGGCCACCGCGCATGCATGGCACCGGCACCGAAGACTACTTCAGCATGGCCTATTGTCCGCAGACGGAGTATTGCGCCCCCTACCACGGGCTGATCCTGTATTCCGGCAACAAGGACTGGCCGTTCAAGGGCAAGAACTCGATGTACCGCTATCACATCGAGGATCCGGTGCGGTTCACGAAGTCTATCCGTGTTAGTATCGAGCACGGACACGCGAACAAGCTGTCGTACGACTACTCCAGTACGGCGTACTGGTATCAGGTCGAGCCGCACGGTCCGTTCCCGAAGCTTCTGCCCGTCGAAGAGCGCCTGCCACGACCTAGCGAGCCGGGCTTCCCCGACAACTCGGTACCGATCCCACCGTCAATCTAGACGAGGTATCTGGAGGAGGAACTAGCGCGCGAGCGAGCGACCGAAGGGGAGACAGCGATGGATAGAGACATTCACGATTTCTGCAGATTAGGCATCGTGCACTTCATGGCCTTTCCACCGTGCATGAAGGGTGAGGGACCCATCCTGGAGACCATTACGCGGATCGTCGAAGACCCCTTCTTCACCGCCATCGAGATCACGTGGATCAGAGATGACAGCGTGCGGGAGCAGGTCCGCCGCGTGCTTGGAGACTCCGGTTGCGCCTATACCTACGGCGCGCAGCCCCCGCTGCTCAGCCAGAAGCTGGACCTGAACCATCCCCTACCCGCGGAGCGAAGGCGCGCAGTCTCCCAGGTCCTGGAGTGCGCGGAAGAAGCCGCCGAGGTAGGTGCTTCCGCCATCGCCGTTCTCAGCGGCAAGACCCCGGAAGATGGCGACTTCGCGGCAGCCGAGCAGCGACTCATCGACTCGCTCATCGAGATAGGCGAGCGAACCGAAAGCCTCGGCATCGGTCTCACGCTCGAAACCTTCGACTGCAAGCCCTTCGGCAAGAACTGTCTTATCGGCCCGACAGAGCGAGCGGTCAGGGTGTCCGAGCAAGCCCGCGAGCGTGTGCCTCACTTTGGGTTGATGCTGGACCTCTCGCACCTTCCGCTGCTCGAAGAGACGCCAGGCCAGGCCCTCGGAACAGCCCAAGAGCACCTAGTCCACGCACACATGGGCAACTGCCTATTCAGCGACCCGAACCATCCCGCATATGGTGACGAGCACCCGTTCTTCGGGGCCGAAGGCGCGTGCAACGGCGCCAACGAGTTGGCTGAGTATCTGCGCGCACTGATGGAAGTGGGGTACCTTGCGCCGGGCGGCCAACGCATCCTCAGCTTCGAGGTGAAGCCCATCGTGGCTTGGGGGCAGACATCCGAGGACGCCATTCAGAACTGCAAAGACACCCTCGCCGCAGCATGGGCGATGGTCTAGGAGGAACCGAATCATGATGCTCGTCGTTTCGCTCGAAGACTTCCTCGAGGCGATCAAGCGCCACGATCCCACTGGGCAGCGGACCGTCTACCGGCACGTAACCAACATCCCATCTGCGGCAGGCTCCAGTTCGCTGTTCGGCGGTGGTCCGTCCAACCAGGGTCACATCTTGCACGTGACGTACGGAGTGCCGAGGGAGGGGTTCGTCATCGCCGCGGAGGGGCTCGTCGGGTCCATGCAGGAGGTGTCAGACTTCGAGCACACGCTGAAGCAGCAGGGCATCACCGTGGTAGAAGGGGTATGGATGGACCAGCCGCCTCAAGCTGGGCGTCAGCCTGCCGCCGAACGGGTCGCCCCCTCGGGGCAGCAGTATTGGGTCGCCGCCGTAGCCTATCAGAGTGCCGAGGACGAGCCCGGCCTTTGGATGGACGCGTTCGACCGCGAACCCACCGAGGAAGAGGTGCTGCGGGCGATGTACGACGAGTTCGTGCGCTCAGGCGACCTGGTGGATGCGAGCTACGAGGACTTCACGTCGGAAGCCACGCCGACCGTGCAGATCGCGAGCGCCCGCGACATCCAGGAATGGATGCGGGACTAGACCTCGATCTGGCGCCTACAGCACGTGATCACTGCCGATGTCGGTGAGCGTCCTGAATTTCGCGCCCTTCACCCTTAGCGCTGCAACGGCATCTCGCAGAACATCCACCTGGCTTGCGTAATCGTGCGCCCCAAGCACGATCACCTTGTCTGCTTGCGCCTGATTTTCGACTACATCGGCAATCGAATCCGGCTTGTCTGTGAACGCAGGCTGGTTCTTACCGATGCTGACCGGGATGCACAGTAGCTTGGATGGCCCTGGCTTCCTCACGTCGTCGGGATCGGGATGGTATGGCTGATGCGGAGCGCCGGTCCAGTCCACGAACAGTTTGTACTCGCTATCGGGCACTGGGCTCGAGTCCACCAGCACCCCAACGTCCTCCAAATACTTGATGTCCGAAGGTTGCAGAGCGAAGCAGCCGGCTCGGAACGAAGTGGGTTTGATGAGGTGCGACTTCAGCACGTCCTTGGCCATGCGAATGATGGCGCCGCGTTCGCGCTCGTCTTCTACATAGCCGCTCTGATTCTCGAAGTGCACGTGCATTCCGATTTCGTGCCACGAGGGGATTCGGTGTAGATACTCCCTGTAATAAAGGTCTGCGTTCGCAGTAGGGACTTTCTCGGAAACGTAGATGAGCCACGTGATGGGAACCATGAACTCCTCGGCGATCTTCACGATCTCCGGTGTGAAGCAGCGGTTCTCATTGGCTGCTTCACAGTCCACGGTTATTGCTACCGTCGGCATCGCGGGTTAACCTCCTTCGTCAATCCGCACCTCGTTGTGAGTGAGGCGGATGTCATAGATCTTTCCTCTCAATCGGACCCCTTTGAGGGTCAGGCTGCTCCAACGGGCCGGGAGCATGGAGCCTGCTCGCAGCGTGTAACCCCCGCTGAGTAACTTCTCCGCGTTGGGCCGGTCTCCTCTAGCCTGGGGTGCCGCTCCCGGGGGAAGAACCTCCAGCCCGGCGAAGCCATACAATACCGCCTGGAGGCATCCTCCTGCACCCGTAAGGAAGTATGTCCGCGGAGTTCCTTTGCGTTTCTCCGAGAACTGCAAGCCCGGGCTGTTCATGAACCTCTCATAGCTTTCGCGAAAGAGCCGCTCGGCCTCTTCTCGCCGGCCCAAACGCGCGGCGATAATGGAGTGAATGGCGTCGGCCATTGCAGGTCCCGTCTCGATCACCTTGTCCTTGTACCGATCGAACATCCGTTCTCGCCCAGCCACGTCCATAGACATGCCGAGAGGGTAGAGGGTGAGCAGGGCGGCAGCCTGCTTGTACGAAACGACTTTGTCGCCCTCGTAGGTCAAGAACAGTCCGTCTGCGTCGCGCGGGAAGTAAATACCGTCCGCGAGCGCACGCCATTCTCTGGCTTTGGGCGGATGGTGGCGCGCCGCTTCGCGCAAGCACCATGCGGCTAGCGCGTTGGTGTATAGGTCATCGTCCACCACTTCGCCCTCGTCTGGGCTGATCACGCGTCGGATGTGACCGTTCTCGAGTCTCGAAGCCCAGAACTCGGCGACCCGCCGCGCGAGTTCGGGATACCCCTGCAGGCCAATGCCCCAATCGAGTGCTTGCCTTGCCGCAAACAGCACGTCGCCCGTGATGTGGATCTCCTGCTGGAACTCGGGCGGCGCGCCCTCATCGCCATTCGGAGTCGACTCCCAAGGGTAGAGCGCGCCTTCGAACCCCTTCGCCTGCGCGTTCGCGACGGCCTTCGGCAGCAGGGCAACCCGCTTCGCGAGCGCCTTCTCCACGGCCTTAGGGTGGAAGGGGAGCAGCGCCGGCAGCATCCATACCTCTTGGTCCCAGAAAATGCGTCCGCCGTACCAATCGGACGAGAAGCCCATCGGCGGGAAGAAGCCTGCCGAACAGGTCTGATACAGGTTGAAGAGCCAACTTCGCACGAGCTGCTGGTCTGCGACGCTCCCATCGATCTCGATGTCACCGCGCCACAGCTCGCTCCACGCGGCCTTCGAGTCGGAAAGCGCCTCTTCGAAGCCGGGCGGCTCGGCGGGCTCCTCGGGATTCGTCAGGCGAATCGAGTGTTCGAGCACCAGCCGGTCGCCAGACCGGAGCCTCCCACTCCATGCCCAGTGCTCGCCGTCGAACACGAGCTTCCCCGAGCCGCCTCGTGAGGAAGCGGCTGACGACCAATAGGACGGCATCGCGCCTGAAGGAGCATACCGGCACAGGACGATCTGTCGCGCTGCCTCGATGACCGACGCAATGTCGGCCTCCTCACCGGTCGGGGCTAAAACCACCTTCAGGGTGCACTCTCTGTCTACGCTGACGGAATACCGAACCGAGGCGACCTCGGGCACGGCTCGGCTGAGGAACAGGCCGACCGACACCGACCCTTGCACGCGACCTGCACGCCACCGATAGCGCGTCTGCAGCAGGCCATCCTTCATACCCAGCTCTTGCCGATACCCCTTCCCCATGTCAGGTCGAATGGGGTTTCGATTGACAATGAACCTGGCCATCAGTGGGTTGGGCTGCGGTGCGATGCTGAGACCGGCGTACCGGTCGGCACGGTACAGTGGCAGGCTCTCCCCGTCCGACCCGGTCCCATCACTCAGCGGCCCCACCTTCAGTCCCATCAGCCCGTTCGAGAGGTAGATGCCCTCGGGCGGTGGGGAGTTGCACACGATGGACCACGGTTCGGGCGGAGCGGGTGGCGTGGGCGCTGGGGGCGATGCACGGTGGCAACCGGAAACCACGGCGAGGAGCGGCACCAGAGCGATGAGGCGCATGATGGCATTTTGGCAGACCGGGTAGACCACAGAGTGCGGAGGACACGGCTGCCGCGAGCGGTCATAATAGCCCAGAAGCCGATCGTTCGCCGAATCGTCAAACTCTGGACACCTCATCACTGGGAGATTGCCGTTGAGAAGGTTGACGTCCCTGCTCGTCATTCTGGTGGCCCTTGCCTTGCTCGTCGTCGTCCCGGGCTGCGGTGGGGGCGGGGGCCTGATCCTCGGCTCGCTGCAGTTCGTGGTGCAGTGGGCGGGCGATGGCCCGAACGGAGAGACTCCCGGTAGCGTGCGCGTTACGCTCTACCGGGGAACGCAACAGGTGGCACAGGGCGTAATCCCGCGCACGGGGCCTGCGGATGCGGGTGAGTTCGGGTCTCTGGCGGCTGCCACCTATCGAGTAACGGCCGAAGCGTTCACCTCATCCGATGGCTCCGGAGTTGCCTTTGCGGCGGTCGACACCTTGCAACAGGTAACCGGTGGCCTACCTACGATGTTCGTGTCGGCAGTGGGCCCGACGCCGACCTCCGTTTCGCTGGCGCCGACCACCGCGACCGTTCGTGTGGGCGAGACCGTCCGCCTGTATGCGGTGGCCAAGGACGCGACGGGATCCGCGGTGTACACGGCTCCCGGCAGCTTCGAGTGGAGCTCCGAGAACGAAGAAGTCGCGGTGGTGGATGCAGGGGGGCTCGTGCGCGGGATGTCCACGGGCACTACCACTATCACCGCTCGCCACGGACCGACCGACCTCAGCGCACAGGCAGGTGTCACCGTCAGTGGTGGCACACGCACCAAGTACACGATTTTGGTCTTCCTGAACGCGGCGAACGACCTGGACACCTTTTCGGACCTCAACGTCAACCAGATGGAGCTAGCAGCGAGTAACCCGCAGGTACGTATCGTCGTGCAATGGAAGCGCATCGGTCAATTCTCGCCGCCGTGGACCGGAACGAGGCGCTACCTGATCGCGCATGACACCAATTCCAGCGTCGTCAATTCCCAACTGCTGGAAGAGATGGGCCCGAACGTTGACATGGGTGACTGGCGAACACTGCGCGATTTCGTGGACTGGGGCATGAGCAGCTACCCGGCCGACCACACGGTGTTAGTAATGTGGGACCACGGCTCCGGGTGGCGCACCCGAGCTGCAGGCGGCTCGCGAGGCGTGTCGTTCGACGATGGCACCGGCAATTACATCAAGACTTGGGAACTGGCGCAGGCACTGGAAGCAACACCCAAGATCGACATTCTGGCATGGGATGCGAGCCTGATGCAGATGCTGGAGGTAGCATACGAAGTGAAAGATGTCGTCAACTACATCGTCGGTTCGGAGGAGAGCCCACCGGGTCCCGGCTATCCCTACGACGCGATCATAGCGCGGCTTGCTGCGAACCATAACATGACGCCGCGTGATTTCACCAAGGTGTTCGTCGAGGAGATGATTCGGGCGTACGGCTCCAACTCGAACATCACGCAGTCCTCGCTCGACGCTTCGAAGATAGGTGCGCTGGGAACCGCGGTATCGGCATTGGCAGATGTTCTGATCGCCAAGCGACCCTTCTACCCGATACAGATGCAGAACGCACGGCAGTCTGCCGAGAGCTACTCTTACTACCCCGAGTATAAGGACCTAAGCGATGTTTGCTCACAGCTCGCGCAGAAGACGGGTGACAACGAAATCGCCAATGCATGTGCCGTAGTGCAGGCCGCAGTGTCCGCAGCAGTCGTAGCGGAAGCAAGTGGAAGCTTGCACCCGAGAAGCCATGGAGTGTCTATCAACTACCCGTCGGCTGCGCAGTTTTCGACTCAGAGGTCTGCGTATAGCTTACTCGCCTTTGCGCGCCTCACATCATGGGATGAATGGCTGCTGGTGGCTCCCTAGGACGGTAGTGATGGACGTACGAAGTCTGCGTTCTGCTTTTGCGGTTCTGTTCGCATGGCTCGGCGTCACCTGTCATGCCGTGTTCTCCGGTACCTACGTAGACGCATCGGGTCAGACGCACTCATGGAGCGTGACCGCCGAGAACGCACTGGTGTGGGATGGACGCCCCTGGGTCCCCCTGGGCCCAATCGTCCGGGCCTCGGAGACGGAACGCCTGACAGCCGTTGCGTCGGCAGGGTTGACAGGTGTGTTGCTACGCTTCCCGCTGGACGCACCGCTTGCCACCGTAACGGATGCCGCCGAGAGCGCTGGCCTGCCCTATGTGTTGTCGCCCGATGGAGCCGCTCCGATGGCCTCGGGGTACTACGTGATGCCGCAGTCGTACCGTGTCGCGAACATCAAGGGCGAGATGGATTTGCGATTGCGCGTGCCCGGGTCCGACACCACCTTCTGGGTGCTGGTGGAGGCAGATACCTATGGCATCGTCACGGTGGGCCACGCCAAGGTGGACGCGGGGTTCGCCACCATCCTTGTCAGGCCGAGACGAACCGGCAACTACGTGCTACTGCTCTATCCGCACGCTACGGCAGGCAACGTCGTAGACCTGTGGGAAGGCTATGACCTGCGCCGTGACACGCTGTTAGCTAAGCTCCGTGCGACGCGGCTCGGCCCGGGCCTTCGCGCGATTGCCGACCCATTAGGGGATCATCCAGCATGGCATGACTTCCGTCGCCGCTTCGTTCCGGAGTCCACGCTCTTCCGACTAGAGTTCGAGAGGTACCTTGCCCGCACGTACGGAGCCATCCACAAGCTAGCCGATAGATGGCAGTTGCAGGGTATGGATCTGGACAGCTTCGGCGATGCCGCACGCATGGTACCGCTGTTTGCGGAGGGCCGCGGCATTCCCTATCTGTGGGACCCCGATACGGACAAGCTGCGCGCAGTGGCCCGAACGTCCAAGTACTGGCAGGACATGGAGGCGTTTCTGCAAGGCGCGGCCGTGGAACGAGCTTCGAACCTCGCTGCGGCGATTCGTAGGGTGGCGGACGTTCCCGTGGTGTACTCCTGGCGTGGCTGGTCGGCGACTACGCAGGACAAGACGGCATCGGGACAGGGGTTAGGTATCACCGGGTTCGGGAGCGGGTTTTCTGCCGCTTCCACTTATGGCGCACATGCCGTGGGTGCTTCGCTGACGTGGCTCGAGCCTCCGTGGCTTCCCGCACTCGTCATAGCACCGGACCAGGCGGGTGGAAGGTTCGACTCGGCGGCTCCGTGCGCGAGCGCGGTGGCAGTTCTCGCATCCGTAGGCGCCAAAGGCTTCTTCGTCCGCACTGCGCTCGATGATGACAGTCTCAAGGCGCTCTCCGCTGCATCCCACGGCATCGCCGACGCTGGCTACAGCCCGAAGACGCTGGAGTTTCCAGAAACCGCCCAGACACCGGCCGACGTGATGCAGCTTCCCGGCGGTGTGTGGTGGGTGCCGAGCCCTCGCGCGGGCGCACGGCTCGACTTCGGCGAAACGTTGGAGGCGTATCGCATGACGCGACCCGATGGTACTGCTACGGTGCTATGGTCGCGTGCCGGAAGGCAACAGGTATCGCTGAGGGCGTTCGAGCCGCGCAGCGTACGTGTGGCCGCTGCCGACGCAACCCTTATCGAGCCCAGGGTGCGACGCGACGGCCTCACCGTGGTGGTCGAGGAGTCGCCGATCGTGTTACTAACACAAGGCGAGATCCCAGTGCCCGATGCAGTGTTCAAAGAGACCGACGATGCTCTGCGCGCTCTTTTCAAGGACGACACGCTGGTCGGTACCGACCTATCGGACCTGAAGTACGACTACAACCTCGCAGTCGAGAGTGCTGCTCGCAGCCCCGGTGCGGCGTACGTGAAGTTGCGAGAGGTGTATTGGAAGCTGTTAGGTCGCCTCGGGCGATACATCTGGATCGAGGGCGAGTCGCCATCGAAAACCACCTTCGGCTATGTGGAGTCGTCCGCCGCTGCGATGGAGGGCAGTTGCCTAGTAGTAGATACCCCCTTCGAACCGTTAGGCGGGGCGTACACCGCATCTTATGTGGTCAACGTTCCGACCGATAGCACCATGCAGCTCTTCCTGGCCGGTAGTCTGCGCGAAGGTGGCACCCTACGGTTCGAGGTTCAGATTGACGACGGGCCGTCGGTGCCGTTTCGCACAGAGCCCCTCTCGCGCTACGGAGGGCGCTTCGCATGGTATGACGGCGGGGTGGTGTCGCTGAAGAAGGGCAGGCGCACCCTAACGATCTCCGTTCGTGGCGAGCTAGGGGCCTACTACGATGCGGCGATTGATGCCGTGACGCTGACGACGGGCGACTTCCGGCCGGTGGGCACCCGTAAGCCCTCAACGCCGAAGTGACCGCCCAGCCCGGCACCTGCGGTCCTCGCTCCTCCCCTTGCGCCACTCGCTAAGCCTGTGCGCGCGACAGCGAACGTGAGTGTTTCGGCACTAGCTCCAGTAGCGTGGCTCACAAAGCGACTCCTGAGACAGTCCAGCCCTCGACATGATGCAATGCTCATGCATGTAATGACCCCGGTACTGTCGAGGTTGCCGGGATGTTGCACCACGATGTTCCGCCTTTGGCCCCACGGTGCTTACGTCACGACTGGCGTCGGTTGACCGTGTTTGTCGTGTGGATGCCGCTTGCCGTCCTTGTGGTGGCCCTGGCCGCCGGCATCGCGAGCAAGCAGTTGGAGGCGCAGCGGGTCCCGAGCATTGCTTCTTCACTCCGTTGGGTCTTCCTTACTCACCCCACCTGCCCGGAGTGTGCGGAACTCGAAGCGGCGACAAGGCGTACTCCTGCGATTGAAGTCCTCGACTGGTCGAACTCCGCCGATCGGGCTAGCTATCGGCGGCTTACAAGGCAGCGAGTCGTGAGGGAGGATGAGCGCGTTACGCTGCCGATGCTCGTGGTCGTTGCTTCGAACGGCACCACGCTGCAGTGGGTGGGCGCGGTGCTGACTCGTGAACCCGTGGCGGCGGCCGGGCGGCCGACCGACCCTGATGCCGTCGCCCGAGCGCGGCGCGAAGCACAAGCTTTCGTGGGGAAGCCTTCAACTTCGTTTCTCGTCATCCGCGGACAGCCAGTCACCGCTGGCTCCACTGTAATGGTTCTGGGGGCCCCAGGGTGCCCGCCGTGCGAGGCCGCCTTTGATCACCTGTCCGGCGTCGTCGAGACCCCTGTGATCTTCGTTCGCCCAGCGGATGATAGCCGGGATATCAGTGGGTTGTGGCCATTCCCGGCAAAGACCCCTCGTTCCGAGTATCGCTGCACCAGATCCATTCATACGGCGCCAATCACGCTTGTGACCGACTCCAACGGGAAGGTCGTTTGGACCCCTCCGTTCTGGCCTACTGGCGAGGACGATGTGGATGTATGTATTTGTGAACGAACTTATGAACCATCTCGACATAGGAGGAGAGAAGTGATCGGGATACGTCTCTGGATTAGCCTGGCTTGCATAGCCCTCGCGGTCTGTCACGCTAACCCGTGGTGATCCCCACGGCGGGCCAGCGGGAGGACCAGCGATGGGTGGACTATCCGGTGAGCTACTACTATGCTCGCCACGAGCCACCCATGCACGGGGACGGGTGGCCTGTCGTCTTGCGTAGATGGCCGCGCTTGGCGCTAGTCGTGTGCCCTTGGCACGGCCAGCGTGTCAACATAAGAGGTCTACCTGACGACTTCCCGTATTACGTCGGTTTAGTTGTCCGCGTACGCACCGACGGTTCGATCGCGGCCGGCACCGGTATACCCTTCGAGCCTGGCGCCCCGGACCAGACGATCTTCGCCACCCGCGAGCTGTTCTATCTCGGAGGTGGAGAGTGAACACAGATACCACCGCCGCGCGCGCCTGCGTGTGGGTAAGGAGGGTGCAGAGCGTCGGCATCGCTCTTGCGGTCTGGTTCGGGGCAGGATTCGTCGCGGGGCTCGTGTTCATGTCGCTTGGCGTCGTTGTCCGTAGCTACGCGCACGTCGACCTGCTGGGTCCTACGATTCTAGGAGCAGCCGCGCTCGTAGTCTTCGGGCCTGTCAGCTATGTGCTACGCCGGCGTCCCCTCGCGGCAATCGTGCTCGCCGCCATCCTAGGATGGCTACTGATGACAGTGTTCTCGAGTCTCGCAGGTGCCCCCATGGGCTGGACGGGGGCGATCGCCCCTAGGATCTATCGAGAGGCGTTTCCGGCTCTGGTGGGTGGCGGCACGGCCTGGCTGTGCCTCAAGTGCTATCGGTGGCAGGGATGGCAGTGACCCTAGCCATCCCAAACCGACAGCCTGCCTCCACCGCGATGGGTGATCGTCGGTCGGCTGCCCTCGTGATGCTACGTCATGGCACGCGTGCGAGCCGAACCGCGGCACCCCCGCACGGGGCGAGCGTCAGCTTGATAGCATCGCTCGATGTCACCGAACGCTCTTCGACCACCAGCCTCTCGGGATGCTTGTCGGCATCGGGCGCGTCGCGATAGATGTGGGCGCTGTAGCGCCCCTTCCCCAGTACGCGGAGCGGCACATCCAGGTCCCGCGCCTTCGAATCGGTCATCGCGCCGATGTACCACTCATCACCCGACCGGCGAGCCAGAACGATGTACTCGCCCACCTGTCCCGACAGATATCGTGTCTCGTCCCATGTCGTAGGCATCGAACGCAGAAACTCGAGGCCCGGCTGCCCACGATAGTGCGACGGATGGTCGCACGCGCACATGTATGGGCTCTCGTACACTACGAACAGCGCCAGTTCGTTCGCCCTGGTACCTATCACCTGCGTGGGGCTGCCCATCCGAAACTGCTCCGGTGTACGATTCAGAAAACCGCCGGGGGTGTAGTCCATCGGTCCGCATAGCATACGTGTGAACGGAAGTGTCACTTTGTGCTCGGGCGTGCACCGGGTGGAGAACTTGTTATACTCATTGCCCAACACCCCTTCGCGAGTCATCAAGTTGGGATACGTCCGACGTAGCCCCGTCGGCTTGTATGCGCCGTGGAAATCTATCATGAGTCTGTGTTTCGCTGCTTTCCGAACCACCTTCTCGTACCAGTTCACCATCTCCTGATCGTCTCGCTGCATGAAGTCGATCTTTACCCCCGCAATCCCCCACTTTTCGTACAACGCGAAGGCTTCGTCCAACTTACGGTCGAGATCGGACCACCACGTCCACAGCCACAATCGCACACCCTTCTCCTTAGCGTACCGAGTGAGTTCTGCCATATCAATCTGCGGGATCACCCTTGTCACGTCCGAATCGGGCTTGTCCGGCTCTCCATACCACTGCCAGTCCACTAACTGATAAGGCCACCCCATCTCGGCTGCAAAATCTATGTACAGCTTGTTCGTCTCCATGTCCATCTTGGCGTCGCCGGTCCACCAGTGGTCCCATGCCGACATGCCCGGGCGAATCCATGACGTGTCCTCGATGGCGCACGGCCTGCTGAGATTCAGGATGATGTTCGACTCTATCAGCACGCCGGGGTTGCGCCCTATCATCAGCACGCGCCACGGTGAGTAGTGCGGTGTTCGCGCTACCACGAGCCCTTCGCCCGATGGCAGGGGTGACAGGATCGTTCGCACTGCCGACACTTCGGCACGGTCATCGGATGACGAACCGCAAACATACATGCCCGCCCAATCGGTCAGCTCCGCCTCGGTAATGGCTACATACGCCCGCTCGGTCCTCACGAGCAGCGGCATCCCAATGATGTCGGTGGACTTCAGGTCGCGCATCGAGCCCTTCGCATACTCCGACTCCTGGTGCGATACGTAGGAACCGTGATGCGCAGCCCACACGGTCGGGTTGCCGTCAAAGCGAAACTCGGTGTCCTCGCGTAGCAGCGTAAAGCGCTCCATCCCCTGCTGCCGCGGCAGAAACACGCGGAACGCCACCCCGTCATCGTACGCGCGTACCACCACGTCGAACGTCAGACCCGAGGCTTCGCGGAAGGACGCCCGCATCTCGTTGCACTCGTCGCGCACCCGCTTGCTCTTGCCGCACACGGTCTCCCACTCACGCGAGATGCGTGAACGCGTAACGGCTGTGAGCACCGGTTCTGCTCCTAGTGTGAGAGCGCCCTCGAATTCCATCCGGATGGGCGATTCGAGCACGACCGGACGTCCTTCCAGGTAAACCGAGTAAGCGAATGGTGGCCCGAGGCCCAGCTCGATGCGCAGCGACTCGTCGGGTGAGCAGACGGCGATGTCGGCAGGGGCTTCGTTAGCAGCCATAAGTATTGCGGTGAAGAGGCTCAGGTTCATTCCTTGCGCTGATTCGATGTCACTCGCGGAGCACCTCCCCCTCAAGCACCCTGCAAAGATCGCCGATAACTTCCTTGCGCCCCACCCCGGCATCTCCGCCGGAAAGCGACGCCCTGTAGGTTCTCACCGGGCCCCGTCGCGCCTCGATGTGGAACACGCCCAGCGAGGGACTGTGCCATTGGTGAGAGGAGGCTGGAATGGTTCAGGCTATCCGCAGAATCAGCATCGAGAGTTACGCGATCGCCTTCATCGCGCTGTTGGACCTCGTTGTCACCCTCATGCTGGTCGGTGGACAACACGCCTACGAGGGCAATCCCCTCATGCGCTACTACCTCGGTCATGGTGTGGAGTTCTTCGTTCTCGCAAAGCTCGTATTTACGGCTATGCCCATCATCATCCTCGAGTGGGCGCGCAATCACCGGCCGAACTTCGTTCGGCGGGTCTCGCGGCTAGCCATCGCAGGGTACGTCGGGTTGTACGCAGTGATGTTCGTGAAGGTGAACGTCCCGACCATCGTCGCGGACTACCATCGCCCGCAGTATCACTGGATCGAGATGCCGCTTCCCAACGCCGAAGAGATCACTACCACCGGGCCACTGATCATGGGGCCGGTACTTCTCTTGCCGCACTTTGGGCACGTCGACTGAGGAACATGTCGCCGTAGAACGACCACTGCGTGCTGGTCTGGTTGATCCGGCGAATCCACGCGCAGTAGACGTATTTGCTGTCTGCCGCCACCCCGATGAAGTCGAGGTTCGGTCGGACACATAGGAACGGTTCTGGGGTTACGGCGTCTGGAATCTCCCACTGGTCCGAATCATAACGCGCCTGTGTATGATACACGGACCATCTGCTATTCAACACGCCGGGGTTCTGGCCGTAGCGATTGTCGAACCATACGACGTGCACATTGCCGTGTGGGTCAACACATGCCCACGGCTGGTGCTGGATGTAGTAGGGAAAGATGGTGGAGTTGTTAGTCCAACGCGTGGCTTCGTACTGCCGAATGGCCGCCTCGATATCGCTCAGCGGAGCCACCGTTCGTGCAGGCTCCCAAGTGATCCCCCCGTCCCGACTGCGTCGGTAGTACAGCAGCAACGCCTTTCGTGACTGCCCATCCACCATAACGGTGGCATAGTTCTGATACACCGCGATGAATGTATCGTTGGGTGCGCTCACCATAGGTATCTGTGCCAGCCACCGCTCCTGCGTGTCTCCAATAGCGGAGTCGTAGGTTGCCAAAACGGTGTGATTGGTGAACGTCTGCCCACCGTCCGCCGAACGAGCCACCTTGAACTGACGCACCGTGTTCCGGTCGGTAGAGGTGTTCCAACCGGCGGCAGTTATATTCTCATTGCATGCGATCGAAGGGTCTACCGCCTCGCTTCCCACCGACTCGTCGTCCACACGCACATATCCGCTGAAGTTGGCACCGTTATCCGAGCTCGTCGAGAAGATGACACCCTTCGATACCGGCCCACCGATGTAGCCGTCCGAGTACACGATGTCTATGTTGTTCCCTCGGAATCCGAACCACTCCCTGTCGTACGGACCGGTCAGCACCTTCTTCACCTGATAGAAGCTCGACCCGTAGTTGTTCGACACGGCGCACACCAGCCCGTCAATCGCCGAGGTCATGTACACTACGTACACTCTTCCGTCCGGGCCGACCTCTACCTGAAAGTCACAGCACGCGCTCGTGAAGGAACGGCTTACCGGAAACGTCTTTCCTCAATCCGACGATGCGTAGAACACCCCGACACCGCTCTGCCCGTTCAGAATGTGGCCGGTAACGTACACGTGGCCCTGGTCGTCCGTCGCGACGTAGCACTCGCCGGCACGCCCGAGCGACGTATGCTCCCACTTCGGGATGGCCAGCCTCGGCACGTCGTCTCGAATCTGCCCACCGATCTGAGTTTGAGCGGCCGCCGATAAGGCCGTCGCCACAGCAAACAAGAATCCGAACGCCTTCACGAGTTCACCTCTGAGATCCAGTTCCAGCCTCTATGGTAGCCGAGCATTGCCCCCCGCGCCACCGTTCGGCTGGATACCGGGGTTAACACCGGTATCGGGCCTACGGTTCCGCTACCCGCCCCAGCCTGACCTGAGGATGAGGCATTGGGAACCGACTCCCTTTGGAGCGAAGTGGCAGGGGGAGGGTTGGGCTGGCGTCAGGTCCCATACCTCCGCTGCTTGCGTGGAGGCTCGGTCGAGAGGCTGATGCCTCCATTCGCCCTCGGATGGAAGCTAACCGCGCCTCGGGAGCACAAGTCGGGCCTGCGCATCTCTCCGCCCGAGGGTGGGCAGAGAGATAGCGAATCAACACAAGCCAGCGAGCTCGGACTTCCCTACTCCGGGCCCATGCGGTCGAGGGAGAGCCAGATGCGAAGGGCCATGGCGATGGCCCCCACGAACACCCCGAACGAGATGCCGCGCTGCACGGCCGAGTTCGCCAAGTCCAGATACCACTGCCGGATGGACGCCATTCCCCACGACTCCTCGATCCCGGGCGGAAGCCAGGACGTCAGCAAGTCGCCGATGGGCACCTGCGCTAGCATGATGACCGTGGCCGAGATGGCCAGCACCGTGGCGTCCCGTCCGCGGATGCGGAAGGCACGATACGCCGCCGATACCAAGAACGCGGCCAGCAGCGAGAACATCGTGGAGCCCAACGGCACCGTCAGTTTCGCCCACAGCAGGTCGTACCACTGCCCCACCGCATCACGGTAAGCGGGGTCCACCACCTCGGTGCCGTTCACGGGTGGCAGCCGCTTGTACATGATCACTACCACGCACATCGCCACCATCGAAACGAGGAACGCGACCGAATCGAACCAGCCCTTCTGCTTTCGGCCCAAGCGAACCAGGTGGATGCGCAGAAGCCCTATCAGCCCGATGCCCACCGAGAACGCTGAGACGATCTGCAGCCACTTGGCGACCGTCTCGACCTTGAGCGGCATCACGCCCGCGCCCTGCTTGCCCGGCCCCACAGGCGTACCGAGCACGCGCCAGGCAGAGCCGCCATCCCCCTCGTACACGGCCAGCGACTGACGGTTCTTCTCGCCCAGATAGGAGACCAGCAGCCTGTAGCCGCCCCCGTCTCGGATCGCGTCCGCCGAGGCGTACCGGCGATCCGATGGGGTGGCCGGCAGCGCCAAATGCTCACCCTTGCCGGCTCCTGGCTCCAGCACCATCAGCTTGCCGTCACCCACGATGAACAGTCGCCAGCCACCGTCCACTGCCACTGCCGATACGGAGCCGATGTTCACGAAATCATTCGGCCAAGGCAGCGGCTGCTCCGACAGCGTCCATTCGCGCCCATCCGTGCTGGTGGCGGTGCCGATGCGGTCGTACTCGGCACCGACACCCACGAACCACATTCGATAGACGTCGCCATCGCGACGCACACACACGCCGTTGATCCCCTTGGCGACCCAGCGAGTCTCACGACGGAGCTCTGCCACCCTCTGTTCATGAGCGGATTTCAGCTTTGCCAGGTCGTCGGCGACTTGCTCACGGGTGCGGCCGTCGCGTGCGAGCAGCGCAGCCCGGTCACGTTCCGACTGTCTCTGAAGGGCTTTGAGACGCGCCTCGGCACCGAGGGGATCCTCGATCACGCGAACGGGGGTAGACCACTCCTTGCCGTCCCGGCTCTCCGTGTACAGCACGCCAGGCTTGCGTTCCTTGTAGTCCAGCCCGATGTACCACATGCGCAGCAGCCCGTCTTCCTCGAGAATCGAGGGGCTCTTACTGCCGAAGTAATCCACGCGGCGGAAGGGCGAAGGGGCCAGCACCACCTCGCGTTTGGTCGGATCGTCCAACGGGAATCGAGTGATGCGGTACTGCATCAGCTTCTCGTCGGGGGTGTCGTCGGCTTTCTTCGGGCCGGAGAGGGCGGAGTAGTAGACGGTCCAGGCGCCCTCGCGGTACACCGCGGTCGCTGCGCCGACGCCATTTTTATCGAAGGCGCCGCCGATCTCGGCGGGCAGCATGAATTCCAGGATGTAGTACAGCCCGAAGAGGAACGTGAGGATGACGATGAGTCTCTTCTTCCAACGACTCATTGGCCGAGCAACCCGAGGACCCAGGAGAAGTCAGGCGACTGCCCGCGAAGGACGGCGAACATCGCGGCTGCGGCGCCGACCACGATCAGCAGGCAAACGGCCAGCTTGCCGATATCCTGACCGCTGATGCTTCCGAGCTGCGTCGGCTCGCGACCCAGATAGGCGCTCGCGGCGAACAGTTCTTCGCCGATGAGGGTGTAGTCGCAGGCGCACAAGAAGAAGGGAATCTGAAAGGCGTCGTTGGTGGCGGCAACCTGGATCGCCCCGACGCGCTGACCGGTCTCCGCGAGCAGCAGCGATTCAAAGCCGAACGAGCCGAAGTAGAACACTCCGGCGATGCGGTCGCGCTCGATGATGCCGGCGGCAGCCGCTGCGAACGCGCTCTGGCTGTCCGAGAGGAACCGAACGTCGTTCGGGTCGTAGACGTCCAGCCTGTCTTCTGCCCGACACACATCTTGATACATGTCCCGCGCGACGGGCAGCACGACCGCCGACAGGATGGGCACGATCATGCGCACGCCGAAGCGAGCGCACTGCCGCCCGACGTACTGCATCACCTGTAGGCCCGCGGGAGTGGCCATGTTGTTGAAGTCCGCGATGCCGGGGACGAACATCACGGAACGGCCCATCTCGGTGGCTCGTCCGACAGCCTCCTCCAACGCGTCTATGCCCCGGATTCGGCGGATGAAGAGCTGGGCGCCGCGTCGGGCGGCCAGGATCCGGCCCAACACCGCGAAGGTGAAGAGTGCGAACAGGATACGAATTGTCCAGCTAGCGTGGTCCAAACGGGCTCACCGATGGTGTCCCATTCGACGGGTGCCCTGAGCCTCCTGCTCGGGGGGGGCCACCGGCGGGATTGGACGAGGCAAGCACGCACTTTTTTCAGGATTCCTTGTTCCGGAGTCTTGACAACGTGGGGAAACACCGTTATATTCTTTGCGGAAATAAGTGCGTGTACACTTCCGGCATTTGCTTAGCTACGCGAAGAAAAGGTGAAGGTCGGCATGGGAAACCATAGACGATTTGTTGGGCCGCAACTCGCGGGCCTACTTCTGGCGGCCTCCATGGTGCTTGCGACACCGCTGGTGTCCAGTGCGGACACCGAACAGGACCTGAAGGACGCCTACCAGATGATCCGCGACGGCAAGTACGAAGAGGCGCTGGCTAAGTACCGCGACATCCGGGACTCCGACCAATCGCCGGACGTCCAGCACAAGTGCCTCTTCTGGAGCGGCATCGCGCTGGAGTGCCTGGGGAGGAATGACGAGGCCATCGGCAACTTCGAGGCACTGACGGACGTCGCCCCCGAGTTCCGCTGGTCGGAGGTGCTGAACAAGCTTGCCGTGCGCTACCGCGCAAAGGGGGACACGGCCACTTCCGACGCCTACATCTCGCAGATGTTGGAGAGGCGCAAGGGAGTGACCGATCCGAAGGAGGCGGCGAGGGCCGACCTGTTGATCGGCGACTGCCTGAAGCTGAAGGCCGACTGGCCTGCTGCCCTGGAACACTACCGCAAGATGCAGCCCCTATATCCCGAGCACGCCGAGGACATCCTGTTCCACATTGGGGCCACCGCTCATGCAGCGAAGCAGTACGATGCGTCCCTCCAGGCCTATCGGGAATACATGGGCAAATACGGGGACAAGCCGCGATTCGAAGAAGTCGCCCTTCGGGTCATGGAGGTCTACCGCGATGCGGGGAAGCCTTCAGAGGCTGTCGCGCACCTTGACCGAATCGCCTCGGAGTACCCCAACCTGCGGGGCCGCGCGCTGATTGCGAAGTGCGAGATTCTTGCGGACAGCCTGGGCAATGCGAGTGCCTCTACGGACCTTGCCGATGCCCTCGCCGCCGAGAATAGCGACCCCTACATCGTGTACTTGGCCAAGTACCGAGCTGCGGTGAACGACCTGTACTACAAGAGGGATGCCGGAAGCGCCCGAGCCAAGCTCGTTGAGATCGTGGACCTCTACCCGAAGGACCATCTCGCCGTCGAGATTGCGCACGACATCGCTTTCAGCTACTACCAACAGGGCGACTACCTCACCGCGGCGGAGCGTTACCTGCACGCGATCGCCAAGTATCCGTGCCCTGTGCCCTCCTGGGACGCTCTCACTCGCTACATGGCGGGCCACTCGTACAGCTTGGCGGGCGACAGGGTCGAGGCGAAGCGGGTGTGGGACGACCTCGCGAGGCGACACCCTGACAGCTCCTGGACTCGCCAGGCGCGCATGGAGGAGGAAGCATGGACAAACGACGGCCAGTAATCCTCGCCTGCGTGTGGCTGCTTGCCGGCGTGGCGCAGCTTCTGCCCGCCGTGGCGCAGAACTGCCGGGCGAACGGGTTCAATAATGGCGCCATAGGACACGACGCCCCCACCGCGTGCACCCCGGTGCGGTTCTGGGTAACGACCACGGACCCGGATTACTGCGGGGACGACCCCGACGCTCTTTACGACGACATCAACGTGAGGTGGGATTGGGGAGACGGGAGTTCCCAGGAGACCTTTCTGGCCAGAACTACGGCGACAACGTTTCGACCCCACGCAGGACAATCATCGGCAACGTGTACCACACGTACGCGTCGTGCGGAACGTTCACGGTCCGAGCGTGGGTCTGGGACAAGGGGAACTTCGCGCAGGACATCGACCCGGATTCGCCCCGCCTGCTGGTTGACCTCCAGATCGAGGTATCTTCGGACTGCTCACCGCCGAACATCAACCTGGTGAAGCCGGCGGTGGACAATGAGTACGTCGGCGGAATGGGCGACCAGGACGACATGGACCCTTACGACTGTGATTCGGTCTTCGTGAAGGCCTACATCACCGACCCGTCGGGAGTGTTGTGGGTGAAGTTCTACGTTGATACTGTGTACAAGGGGAACATGGCCCAGGAAAGCGACTACTGGAAGTTCGTCTGGGACGTGTCGGGCACGCAGCCCGGCACGCATCGGATCAAGATCGAGGCGTGCGACAACTCCGCGTGCCACAACATCGCGTACGTGGAGCGGGACGTGTACGTGAAGCCGCAGTTGGACACCGACTGGATCGAGTGGCAGCACGACCACGACCTGTGGCGAAGGAACCCACTGCCTCCGTCATCGGGTGATCGAGCAATCCTCCCACCTCACTGGACCCCCACCAACACGGAGCCCTTTGCCTACACCATCAGTGAGCCAATGACCTGCAGTGTCCGCGTCATCTCTCCCGACCAGTCGGTTACGGGGAGCGTACATGTGCGGTATGTCGTCGTCAACACGTGGAGCGACGATCATGTGGAAGGGCCAGCGATATGGGACGGGTCGGGGACCGTGCCTTTGGCAGTGCCGCACCAGATAACTGCCCGTCCGAAGGTGAGGCGTGCGTATTCCATCAGCCAGGAGTACAAGTTCTACGTGCGGCGCTCCGAGCAGAGCGACTGGGCGTGTGCGGGTACCCGGGAGGTTTTCCACCCGTGGGTATTCCTCACTTTCCGCGGTCCCGTCCAGCCGTGGGGACCCCCTAACAATCCGAGATCCTGCTGGTACGAGGTGCTGCTCGATGCGTGCATGTGGATGCCGCTCGGCGGCTACGACTCCACACAAGAACGGGATGCGATGAAACGACTAGCGGAACGCGCATACTGGGATGGGGGTAAGAACTATGATGGTTCCCGATCCCACTACGTCCTTTGGCCGACATCGGGTCCTCCATACACGAGCACTCGTTTCCGCCTCTGGGCGTTGATCGGAGAGGCGGCCAATGATTGGGCTGACTGCCGCGACATGGCCCTTTGGTGGCAGAAGCTCTGCCATGCCGTGGGCTTAGCCACGGACGGCCGCTACATTATCGGGCCGTTCTGGTACAACGAACTGGATCCCGTCGGGAGTCCCGATTGGCAGGGCGGTGGTCCATACGATGCGTGGAACTTCCACATGATCGGATGGTCGGCCAGTGTCTTTGATCCGTGCATTCGGCTGAATCGCGCTACGCCCAGAGTGCCCACTGATGAGGGCCTGGCCGACCCATACTACGTGGATCTCTACCGCGCTGGTACGTGGTATCCGCTCGATTCGTTCAGACTCGGCAACACGGACAACCGGGTCAACCTTCCATCCGAGGTGGATTAGGATGCTGCGCGTAGCAAAGAGGATATTGTGCGCTGTAGTTGGATGGCTTCTTGTCAGCGTGGTGGTGGCGTGGTGCACACGTGTGTCGCTGGCATACTGGCAGGGCTCAGATGCAGTGGTTCCGGATGCCGGGCAAGCTCGCGCACGACACCTGATAGTCGGTGAGTCCGAGCTGCCGCTACCCGCGGTGCTAAGCTCGTTCGGCATGACTGCTTCGGGTTACTGGGCGTGCTGGGCGCAACCGTACGCTGGGGCCCGGCCTACGGCTGGCGTGAGCGTCAACCTCAGTGCTGGCTTCTGCGACTCGGTGGAGCAAGCTCTCGAGGGCGCACGAATGAAACTGGACACTGCTGTGACGATACCCGAGGTGACGGGGCAGGCGACGGAATACGGCAACCTGGGTGATCGGGTTTGGCATAGTGGCGCTAGGATCGTATTCGTCAAGGGCACTGTGTTGGTGGACGTCTATGCGTCCGTATCCGGCGACACGGACCAAGAGGTGGTGATCGCACTACACGTTGCAAAGGTGCTATCACGGAAGATCGATGCCGTGCTTGCCGGCAAGCCCGAGCCGGTGCCAGTGATCCCATTCCTGTCGTCAAGAGGCACGCGTGACGGCGTGACGACGGAGGAGCAAGGTGTCGAGTGGGCGTGGGCGGTGAAGCGGCTGCAGGAGTCTTGGGGCGAGCAGGGCACCACGCTGGTGTTCATCGACTCCAACGGCCTCCCCCGCGGCATCCCTGCGAAGCGACTCGGCGAGAAGGAGTACCTCGTTCACCTGAAGCACGCGGTGAAGCTGCTCGACCCGAAGGGCTCGATAGACCCCCACCTTGCAGGTGCCACGTTCCACGGCCCGCGGCCTAACTACCACGAGGTGACCATGCTGGGCAAGAAGCTACGTGTGACGCGCGGCGACGCCACCGTCACAGTGGAGGGCCAGCAGGTGGCACTCGATCACCCGGCCGAGACGGTAGGGGAGATCGTCCTGGTCCCTATCTCCTCATTCGCCGAAAAGGCCCTGGGGGTGAAGGTGGAGTTCTCCAAGCACGGCGACCTTCCCAAGATCACCCTGAAGCCCGGAGGCGCAGTGGGCAAGTGACGCGCCCCACCGTTCGGCTCGGGTCTGCGCAGCTCGCGGGCTCCCCTGCCCGCGCCACCGCAATACCGAGGCATTCGGTACCCCCATAGGGCACCGGGCAGGTCAGTCCGCCAGGGTGGCTTCGAGGAAGCGGACAGCGTCGTCGTTCACCACGCGGTGAAACTGCGCGACGTCCTCTACCAGCAGCTCCAGCGAAACGGGAGCCTGTCCGGAGGCCGATAGCTTCAGGAAGAAGCGCGTGGCGTTCTGGAAGTAGGGCTCCACGTTCAGGTCGCAGATGTACGGCGGGCGCTCGAAGTTGATGCGGAGCCCGACGCCACGCAGGCCGTCGAACCGCGCGCGCATGTCGTCTTCGGGCAGAGGCGAAAAGCAGTGCACGGACTGCTCGGTGGCCGAGCCCTCCGCCTCCACGTGTGCGACGATCTGCACCATCGCAGGGAATCTATCGTCCAGCAGCAGCGCCTCGCGCAGACCTCCCAGCGAGTGGAACCAGTTCGAGGCGTCGTACTCCAGCGACTCCCCATCGTGCGTCGCGTTCAGCTGCGCCTCCGCCACGAATACGGTCTTTCGGTGGGCGTGGTTGACCATCAGCATGGAATTGGGCAGAGGCGTCGGCTGTGGAACGTACTCCGGGCCGAGGAACTCCGCAACCCGATGCCGGCGCGCCTCTGTCAGCGGCCCGATCGGCGTATTTAGGACAATCTGGATCTGTTTCGTCTCACCGTACATCTCGCACCCTCCTTTCCATACGGCTGGTCGTCAGTTTCCGTTGTCGGTGCCGAGGTCTTCGTCGGGAGTGGGATCGCCGTAGCGGTCCAGCTCGGTACCGTGATAGACGCTAGTCACGAAATCGAGGCGGTCGAACGGGGGAAGCACGCACGAAACCAATTGGTCATCGATCGTCGCGACCAGTTCCGAGATGCGGTCCTCCCCGAGAACGCGGGTGAGGATCAGCGTCGCGTAGCCAGTTCCCTGTCCGAAGTGGATGTCCACCTGGCCAACCGGCTCATCGTCCTCGAAAATCGTGTAGCTTTCGGAACTCACGGTGCGCACGGTGCGCGTGAAGTTGAATGGAACGGGCCTATCCACACATGCCTCCTCGCCCATGATAGCAGGTTTTCTGGCACCGCCGTTGGCGGTATCCTACCGGCGTGCTGCTTCCCAGTCCCATCTACGCTCTTCTGCTTCAACGTGGCGCCCGCTTGGAGGGCATGGAGATCGCCGACTTCGGCGACCCCTTCGGTGAGTACGAAGCCATGGAAAACGGCGCCGGCCTCGTGGACCGCTCTCACCTAACGAAGCTGCGCATTTCCGGCAGCGATGCCACCGATTGGCTGCAGGGCCAAGTGAGCAACGAAATGCGCAATCTGCAACCTGGCGGGAGTCTGTTTTGCCTCGTATGCACACCAACAGGGCAGATCGTCGCGGACTGCTCGTTGTGGCGGTTGGAGGACGGCTTCGTGATGCTCGCGTCCGGCTCGCAGCGCTCCGCCCTGCTCGAACGCTTGGAGCGGATGCTGATCTCGGAGGACGTGAGGATCGAGGACGTCACGGAGCGCTTCGCCCTGCTCTCGCTGATCGGACCCGAGGTAAACGAGACATGGGCCGAGGGCCGCCCGTATGCACCGACGAACGCTGTGCGCGGCAACGGGCTGGACGTGCTGGTTCCTAACGAGGGCGAGGAGGACTATCTGGCGTCGCTGGTGGAGCGGGCATCGCCCGTGGGGAACACCGCCCATCACGTCCGGCGCGTCGAGGACGGCATCCCGCTTTATGGAGCCGAGATGGATGCCCGCACGTTGCCGCAAGAGATGGGCACCGATTTCGAGCGAGACTACATCTCCTATACGAAGGGGTGCTATACGGGTCAGGAAGTGATCGCGCGCATCCACTCGCGGGGACACACCAATCGGCAGTTGTGCGGCGTTCGCTGGGAGGCCGACGTGCCGCCAGGAGCACGGGCATCGATGGGTGGCACGGAAGTCGGAACGATCACGAGTTCATGCCGCTCTTTCGCGCTTGGCGTGCCGATATCGCTGGCCGTGTTGAGACGCGAGGCGGCCGAGCCGGGTACGAAAGTGCAAGCCGAAGGGGTCGAGGGCCAGGTGTGCAATCTGCCCTTCGTGCGCCGATGAGAGAGAACTTGGGCCCGGCTTGGCGACGGGATTTCGCGATTCTATGCCTGATGAACGTCTGTTGGGCCCCGGTGTTCTTCTTCCTAAAAGACCTGCGCGAGGTGATGTCGGACACCGGCGTGGGGCTGGCCCGCTTCGGGTATGCGGCGTTGTTCTTCTGGCTCGTGGTGTCGTCGCCTCGGTTTCGCCAGATGCTGCACATCCGCATGCCGAAGAGTTGGGGTGAGCGTCTTTGGAGCATGGCCATCGGCGCTGCGTTCGTTGCGCCCGCGCACCTGATGTACTTCTGGGGCTTGAACACCTCACTGGGTACCGAGGCGACGTTGCTGGGTGCGTCCGGCCCCATCATCATGGCGTTGGGTGGAGCAGTGTTTCTTAGCGAGAGGCTGACGCTCGGGCAGTGGATCGGTGTCTTCCTCGGCTTCGTTGGCGTGTACGGGGTGGTAACGGGCAAGTGGGCGTGGATCGAGACGGGTGGTACCAATCGGAGCGGTAACGTCTTGGTGCTGAGTGGGTTCGTGCTCGAGACGACAGCGACGCTACTCGCGAAACCGTTGGTCCGCCGTTCGTCGGGCCTCGGCTACACGGTTTGGTCCTTTACGGGAAACGCGCTGGTGTTCGTGGTGCTCACCATTCTTTGGAGCCGGCCTATGTTCACGGCGATGCCTTCGGCGTCGGATGTGATGAAGTTGCTGTATCTGGCGGTGTTCTCTGCGAGCATTCTGTGGGCAGTGTGGTTCTGGGTGATGGAGCGGCTGCCTGTCGGGTTGATGGGGGTGTCCCTCTACTGCCAACAAATTGCCGCAGCGCTGCTGGGGTACTTGGTGTATGCGGATCGGCTTGCGGCCGCGGCGTGGCAAGGCGGTCTGCTGATTCTGTTCAGTATCTGGCTGTGCACGCGGAAGAGCCGCACGCTGGGGACGCCCGTGCGAGAGGCGGTTTGAGTCGCGCAGGACGCCTGCTCTGCCACAATGGGGTTGCTACGAAGGAGCGCGCTCCGGAGCGGCCCGGGCGTATCGAGCCCAGGGGTCTGGACTACTATAAGGAACGATCGATTGCAGTTGGTGGGAGAGTGAGGATGCAAGGGAAACTGGGAGCCGTCATGCTGTATGCGGCGGACCACGTCGGGTTGGCCACGTGGTACCACGAGGTCCTTGGCTTGCCGCAGGCCAAGCAATACGAAGAGACGCACTTGGGCTGCGTGCACGAAGACATGTACTTCGGGTTCAACCGGCACACTCCGCAGCCGGTCCCTGGGGCCGTGTCGCTGTGGTTTTGCGTGGACGATTGCGACGCGGAGTTCGCTGAGGTCAAGGGCAGAGGGGGCGTGCCAGTACACGAACCCCACGATACGTCCTGGGGCGCACGCGTCTGTTGCTTCTTGGACCCTGCCGGGAATCGGGTGTGGCTCTACACTTACCTTCCGAAGGAGTAGGCACAACGGACGCTCGCGAGTTCTCGGCACGGCGAGAGGCCGATTGGAAGAGGCTTTCCGAGCTATTGGATTGGGTGCGCTCCGGTCGGAGAGCCTCCATGACCCACGACGATCTGAGCGAGCTGCAGACTCTGTATCGCCGCGTTGGCGGCGACCTCGCCTACGCTCAGAGCAACTTCAGCGACGAGCGGGTGCTCGACTACCTAAACGACCTCGTGGCACGCGGCCACGCGCTGATCTACGCTCCCGAGAGGAAGAGTCCGGCCTCCGTGCTGCGCGAACTCGCCCATGCGGCGCCGTTCGCCATTCGCCGGAGGATGAGCTACGTGGGTGTCGCGGCGCTGATCACTGCGCTAGGAGCAGTGGTCGGGGCGCTCGCGCAGAGTACCGACTCGTCTTGGATGGACGTGATGGTGCCGGGGGCGCTGCGGGAGTCCATCGAGATATGGCAGACCGGGGAATTCCCCGAGGCGACGGGCTCCCAGCAGTTCGGTTTCATGGCGGCGCTAAACCTGAACAATAGCTGGGTCGCTATCCTGATGCTCGCGTCGGGTCTAACCTTCGGCTTGCTGACCACGTATCTTCTGGCGATCAACGGCATGGTGCTGGGGGTCGTGATCGTGGAGGTAGGTCGGGCCGGCCACCTGGGCCACCTGCTCGCCGGGATTGCGGCGCACGGCGTGCCCGAGTTCGGGGCAATCCTGATAGCGGGTGGAGGAGGGCTGGTGCTGGCGGACGCACTGCTTCGGCCAGGAGAGCGCTCTCGACCAGATGCGCTTCGTGAGGCTGGCCCCGATTGTTTCTGGATGATCGCCTTCGCGCTGTTGTTGCTGGTGATAGCAGCTATCCTGGAAGCGTACGTATCGCACTCGGGGCTACCTCGTGGCGTGAAGCTGGGCTTCGCCGCATTGCTTCTGGTGCTGTTGGCGGGTTTCGTGTACGGTGTCAGGCGGTGATGGAACGAACCGGTCGGGCTAATCCGAAAGGTCCGACATGTCCCTACCCCACCGACATCGGCATGATCACGTAGAGGAAGGTGGGCTGATCCACCGCGGGCTTGAGCACTGCGGGACGGACCGGTTCCGTCATCTCTACACACACGCCCTCCGAGCCGAGCACTCCCAGCACGTCCAGCATATAGCGAGCGTTGAAGGCCACCTGTACGTCCCCTCCGTCCGCCGCGATCTCAAGTCGCTCTGTGGCCGTCCCGAAGCCCTCGGCACGTGCCGAGAGCGTGAGCATCTGCCCCTCGCTCTGGAAAGCCACGCGGTGGGAAGCCTGCTTCGCCACGATGTCCGCACGCCGAATGGCCGCGGCGAACTCCTCGGTGGGGACCGTCCACCTGCGATTCCACTCCTGCGGCACAACTCGCTCATAGGCGGGAAAGCCGCCGGGGATCAGGGTTGCGACGAGCTGGTCCCTGCCGACCTCCATGCGCACCCGATTGCCTTCGATGGCGATCTGCACCTCGGCATCCGGTCCCGCTCCCGAGTGGAGCATCGTGTCGAACGCTCGCTGCGGAATAATGGAACTAACGGGCACCCCAGAAGCTCCTGGAGGAGCGGGAGCGGTGCGCATCGCGAGGCGGTGAGTGTCCGTCGCGACCATCCGCATCTGGCCACCCTCGCATTGGAAGAGGACGCCGGTCAGAGCGGGCCGGGCCTCGTCCTTCGATACCGCGATGCTCACCTGATCGAACATGTCTTTCAGCAATCCGAGGGAAATGCTGAACCTGGTTTCTGGAGCGAAGTCAGGCATAGGTGGGAACTCCTCGGCGCTAAGGCCCATCAGGGTGTAGCGCGCGGTACCGGATCGGACCTCGATTTCGTTTCGCTCTCCGATAGTGATCTGCGCGTCCCCTTCCGGGAGCGCGGAGAGAATCTCCGCGAACATGCGCGCCGGGACGGTGGTGGCACCGACCTCTCCTGGGACCGACGGCAGAGACCTTCGTACCCACATCTCCAGATCGGAGGACATCAGAGCGATGCCGTCGTCTTCCGCAGCCAACCATACGTTCGACAGGATGGGCAGCGTGCTGCGTGCCGAAACCCCCTGGCCGACGAACTGTGCCGCTTCGAGAAGGTCCTTTCTAGGGCATGTGATCTGCATCTCGCTCACTCCTCACTCGCTTCAAACTCGCTGATGGGATTGGTTCTATTCTGCGCCGTTCCACGGGTCCCCTGCAAGTGCCGACGGAAAGCACCTCAGTAGCGTGCCGCTTTGGCCCCTGCTTCCAGCAGGCGCAGGTTGCCCGAGTTGGTGCCGTCGTATTGCGGCCACTCGCAGACCGAAACCTTGCGCCCTTGCGAAACAGCGTGCAGGCCGATCTCATGCATCACCCCGCCTTCGCGCACCTCGACGAAGACCAACTCCTCCGCAACTGCCGCGATCAGCCAGTCGCGTGCCTTGTTGTGGGTGCCGAGCAGATGGTCGGCAGGTCGGTGTGCCGAGATGACGAGGTCGGTCTGTGGGTCGAACCGATATCGCCACAGCCTCGCCGTGGAGAACGGCTCACGGTCCAGCTCCTCGCTGAGCGCATCGAACATGCCGCAGTCGAGCACCAGGATGCGTGGGCTTCCCCATCGGAGCGGTACGACGGCGGCTCGGCGATAGGCAGTCGTGTCGTGCCCCGCCACCAGTACTCCCGGCTTCAGCACCCACTTCTCTACAAGCCGCTCCAGCCGCTGCAGCGCGTCCGTCGTGGCGTCCCGCGACGCTAACGCCGCGAGCGTGGGCCTTTCGAGCAGTGCGCGATTACCGTACAGGTAGAGCACGGTGGGCGGATCGGGGTGTCTCTCCGCGACACAAGCCGGGTAGGAGGCGTCGTGCCGAGTGACCCATTCGACGCCGAGCGCCCGCAGTTTCTTCTCTGTGGGCCCAAACGCTTCCTCGAGAACCGAGACCGGTCGGCTCAGCGCCGTTGCCACCGAAGCGCTCAGTCCGAACCCCTCGCGCTTTCTATCTGCCGGAAGGCGAAGGAACTCCTCTGGGCTCAGCCCCTGCAAGGCGAGCCGGTCCAAAATGCGCCCGATGCCCTTCTTGCCTAGGCGCGGCGTGAGGCTGAGCCAGAGGACGAGACGTCGAACAGAGACTTCGGCCATCCGCCCTTCCGGCTATTGACGATAGCGGCGCAGGAACGAAGGGATGTCTATCGACTCTTCCTCCGCAGACTGATGAGGCGGTCGCGGCGGCTCGGCCTGCGTAGGCACGGCTTGGGGCTGGCGGATGTGCTGCTCGAGGCGGTAGCCGCTGTCTCTCTCGCCGTGTCTCGGAAGCCCTGCTGCCAGCACGATGACCCGTGCTTGGCCTTCCATCGCCGGGTCGCACACGTGCCCCATGATGATGTTGCCGTCATCGGGGTCTACGAACTCCTGGATGTACGACATCGCATCGTTGGCTTCTCCCAGCGTTAGGTCCTCGCCGCCGGTCAGGTTCACGAGAACCCTGCTAGCGCCTTCGATACTGCGCTCCAGCAACGGGCTGGAGACCGCTCTGGACGCTGCATCCATCGCCTTGTTGTCGCCTCGCCCGTGGCCAATACCCATCATTGCCGGGCCCGCCTCGCTCATGATAGAGCGCACGTCCGCGAAGTCCACGTTGATAACACCTGGCACCAGCACGATGTCCGTGATGCTCTGCACTGCTTGCCGCAGCACGTCGTCCGCGCAGCCGAACGCCTCGTTGAGCGTGGTCGTCTTCGACACGACATCGAGCAGCCTGTCGTTGGGCACGCAGATGATGGTGTCCACGGAGTCACGCAGTTCGGCTACGGCTGCTTCGGCGTTGCGGCATCGCTTCGGTCCCTCGAAGGTGAATGGCTTGGTCACGACAGCAACGGTGAGCGCGCGCTCTTCGCGACAGATTCGGGCCACCACGGGTGCTGCTCCAGAGCCGGTGCCTCCACCCATGCCGCAGGTGACGAATGCCATGTCCACGCCTGCGACACACGCCCGAATCTCTCGCTCGGCCGCCTCGGCCGCCTCTCGTCCGATCTCCGGGTTGCCTCCGGTGCCGAGACCTCTGGTGACGTCCTGCCCAATCGCAAGCCGGGTGGGAGCCGAGGACCGGGCTAGTGTCTGAACGTCCGTGTTGAGAGCGACGAACTCCACGCCGGCGACTCCTGCGCCAATCATGCGCTCCACCGCGTTGCACCCGCCGCCCCCGATACCGAAAACCTTGATGCTAGCCTGCACGTCGTACAATCCCCTTTGCTGCATTTGCCGTGACCATCAGTGGGTTCGACCCGTGACCCGATTTCCCTTGCCAGAGTCGCCGGAAGAGATAATAGATAGGCTCGAGTAGGCCTGCGATGCGTAACAGCCGCACTTCGTGCCCGCGCTCGCGCTCTGTCAGACCGGTGTTTCCACCCATCCGAGCACAGCGCGACGCCCTTTCTTGGATGGGGCTTCCGCTTGACATTTGCCCCACCTGCGCGATGCCACTCATCGTACGCCGACCTCTGCCGGCGACCAA
The DNA here is from genome assembly GCA_039961735.1 of Fimbriimonadia bacterium. Lineage (NCBI taxonomy): Bacteria > Bacillati > Armatimonadota > Fimbriimonadia > Fimbriimonadia bacterium. The sequence goes on along the minus strand of JABRVX010000005.1, from coordinate 8,528 downwards.
ACACTACTCGAGCCGATGTCACCTTTCGGCGACACCCTAAAGGCTACACAGGGAGCGGTCTGGAAGTCAACACCCCGCCCTATCGGTAGATTGAGATGTTCACGGTGAGACGGCAGTTACAATGGGCGCGCCGTCAGCCCGCCGGTTGCGGCGATGCTGCGAGCAACGGAGTACAACGTTGGCCCTAACACCCCGCTAATAATCAGCCTTTTCGTCATAGGGAAAACGAAAGTACCATTGGGCAGTCTGGAGGTCGTCGGGCACTTTTTCGAGAATCTTGTTGCGATTCGCAGTGAACGGGCGAGCGGAGAAATCAGCAGGAAACAGCTCATATTCAACGTAGAGCGGGTTTTTTCGGACTCGATGATCTCTTGACTCATCGCCTTCGCCTTGTCTACACTGAGCATACTGTTGAAACGTGGCGGCTGCACCCCCGTGCACCGTGACGGCAAGAATGGGCCGAGTGCCTTACACTTATTACACCATTTCTGGTGATTATTGGGAGAAGTTGTGGACTGCGAGTATGCGACGAAGGCGGTTGGTTGTACTAACGGTCTCGGCGGTGTCCGTCACGCGGTGGCAGACATCTTAGTCTCGCCCCAAACCGCGGATACCGGACTTCGGCTAGGCGATTGGGCACGCGGCATCGCAAAGGCTCCCTGCAATCTCGAAGCTCTTGCTGCGGCCCAGCACTTCTTGGACACGGATGACGCTCGGCTTTTGGTCTGCGGGCCGCACGGTTCCGGGAAAACGCTGTTGCTCCATGGGATTCAGGCTGCATTGGTAAGTCACTCGCGCCGCAGATCGGTACGGATGTACCGAGCCGACCAGTGGTTACTTCAGCGGCAGCCCGTTCGAAACGTGAGGGCCTTGATCGTGGACGACGTCCACGCGATCCTTGGTGTGCGCTCTGCTGCCGAGGCGCTTGCCGATGCCGTTCGTCAAGTGGTGGACGCAGGGGGGCAAGTGATCCTGAGTTGCCTGAAGCCTCCGACAGCGAAAGAGCGTGAGCGCTTCGGACTCGGAGGGGAAGGCTGGACCTATGCCGTGCTGCATCAGCCGGATTTTGCGGACCGCGTGCTGCTGATGTCGCAGATGGCCAAGCAGAGCGGGCTCCAACTCAACAGTGAGTCTGTTCGCCTCATCGGTGAACGCGTCCGCGACGGTCTGCACGGTCTGCAGGGAGCGCTCCACAGGCTACTCGTCCTGCATGACCACGGCGGGCAGGCGGCACTGAACCCAGCGAGAGTTGCCGGGCTGCTCGGCCCGTTGGAGTGCGGGGGCGCCTATGCCGAGCTTCCCGAGGCGGTGGACTCCGTGCTGGCCAGGTTCGGGATCGCCGGCGAGGAGGCGGTGAACTGGGCAGCATTCTTGCTGACCCGGTACGCAGGCGTGACCGAGGCCATCGCAGCCAACTGGCTCGGCGTTAGCCGCTCGCGCGTGCACCACGGCGCTCGGCAGATCGAGGCGGTGGCCGACCTCGACCCCGCCGTCAAGGCCACGATGCGCGCCCTCACTGCGGCGCTGGACGCGGAACTGCTAGGCGACGCCTCCCTGCCCTGCTGAAAACCGGCATAGGCCCTGCAACTTCCCTCTGGCAGGCTTACCGAACGTGGGGCATAATGAAGTGCCGAGGAAGGAACCGAAGGCGGCAGCCATGGAGCGGCAGTGAACAAGCCAGAATACGCGCTCGTGCAAAGGGGACGACCCCTTGTGCCGGCTATTGAAAGACGACCTGCGGACGTGAAGCTGGTTTCCGACGTGATGGAGGCACCGCTTTGGCTGTGCCCCGACCATACGGTTCGAATGGCCCTCGCGATCATGAAGGGCCTTTCCGTCGAACTGGTTGCCATCGTCGAAGGCGGCGCGTATCTCGGCACCGTAGACTGGAAGGACCTCATTACCGCACCCCCAGATGAGCCGCTGCTGCGCGTGATGCGCAAGGACGCTCCGTATCTGCCGCCGGATGCCTCCGTTCGCGAAGCGGCCGAGTTGCTGACGAACCAGAAGCTGAGCAGGGTGCCGGTAGTCTCCAACGACGCGCTCATCGGCTTGGTCGGGGCGGTGAACCTGCTCAACGAGGTCGGGCGGTCCGAGGACCCACTGACTGGTCTGCCTTGGTCCGACAGTCTGCGGGACTGGGCGCTCGCCAAGTTCCGCACTGGCAAGGAGCTTTCCATCCTGTTCTTCGACCTCGACAACTTCGGGCAGTTCAACAAACTGTTCGGTCACCTGATAGGCGACCAGGTGCTGCAGGAGGTAGCGGGTGCCCTGCGCGACGGCGTGGACACTCATATGGACTTCCTTTGCCGATATGGAGGGGACGAGTTCGCGATCGCGACCATGCGACGCTCAGAAGCGGCGAACGCCCTGGCCGCGGACCTGGCGCACGCGGTAGCGTGCCTCCGACCCATCGGCTCCGAGGACCCGATCACCGTATCGTGGGGTGCGTTCGGTGGACAGCGTGACCGAGAGCGCGAGGACATCCACTACGCCGCGACGCTCGATGCGTTGATCAACCAGGCAAGCAAGAACTGCCAGAAGATGAAGGAGCGCAAGAAGGAAGAGGCCCAGATCGCCCCCCCTGCACAGGCCGTGGTCACCGTGGACGTCGGTGACGTAGGTCCTATCGCTCTTCGTTCGCTGAGCGTGGTGGCGGGCGATGGCGACAGCGTGGTTTCGGTGGAGCTGCGAGTGGGCGAAAGCCTTTTCAGTGCCACGCTATCCGGCCCTCCGGATCACGCCTCCACGCTGAAGACGGTGGCGCAGGTGGTTGCTGATGCAATCAGCCACGCTCTGCCCAGCGATTGCACAATGGTGGTGCACGACTGCCACGTCTCCTCGGGTGTGGATGGCAGCGAGTTTGTTAGGGTCTCTTCCACGCTGTACACTGCGGATGCGATGCGGGAGCTGACAGGATCTCATTCGGTGGAGGGAGATGCTCAGCGGGCGGTCGCGTTGGCCACGATTGCATCCGCCCAGGCCGAGGTTCTGGCCGCGATGGAGCGCGGCTCCCTCCGCGAGAACGGCCCCTCACCCGTCTCCTAGCCGGGCCATCTGTAGCCTGCACCGCACCATCCCCCGACAGTCGGCTTGCGTCGTTGCCGTGCGTCCGGATGGTAGCTGTCTGCTTCGAGCCGCGTGTGTCTCCGCCTTCCTATTGTCCGATGCGGCAAAACGGCACGCCGCAGGGATGGACCGTGAACCGCCGAACCTAGCTGTCCGAGCGCCCGTCGGTCACCACGGGCGGCACCCGAGCCCGAGCAAAGGAGGAGCCCCTCATGGCCCGGTGGCAGGACCCCACACTCACAATAGACCAGCGCGTCGAAGACCTGCTCTGCCAGATGACTTTGGAGGAGAAGGTCTCGCAGATGATGCACGAGGCCGCCGAGATCCCCCGCCTCGGAGTGCCCGCCTACAACTGGTGGAACGAATGCCTCCACGGCGTCGCTTGGGCGGGTAACGCAACGGTCTTCCCGCAGGCCATCGGAATGGCCGCCACATGGGACGAGGCACTCATCCTCCGGGTAGCTGAAGCCATCTCGGACGAGGCGCGCGCCAAGCACCACGACGCCGTCAAGCGCAACAACCGCGGCATCTTCTTCGGCCTCACTTATTGGAGCCCCAACATCAACATCTTCCGCGACCCGAGGTGGGGACGAGGCCAGGAGACATGGGGCGAAGACCCTTATCTCACGGGCAAGTTGGCTTCCGCCTTTGTCCGCGGTCTCCAGGGCAACGACCCGAAGTACCTGAAGCTGGTTTCCACGCCCAAGCACTACGCCGTGCACAGTGGGCCAGAGCCCCTGCGCCACGAGTTCGACGCCGTCGCCGACGAGTACGACCTTCACGACACCTATCTGCCCGCGTTTCGAGAGACCGTGGTCGAAGCCAAGGCACACTCGGTCATGTCCGCCTACAACAGCATCAACGGCGAGCCCGCTAGCGCAAACAGGTATCTGATGGAATTGCTTCGCAAGGATTGGGGCTTCGAAGGCTACGTGGTCTCGGACTGCGGAGCCATCCACGACATCTTCACCGGACACAAGTTCACCGAGAGCGCCGAGGAGGCTGCAGCGGTGGCAGTGAAGGCGGGCACAGACTTGAACTGCGGCGGCACCTATGCGGCGCTGACCAGGGCGGTGGAGCAGGGCTTGATCACCGAGACCGAGTTGGACGTGGCCCTGCGCCGCCTGTTGACGGCCCGATTCCGCCTCGGCATGTTCGACCCCGATGAGAAAGTGCCGTACGCCCAGATACCGATGAGCGTGGTCTGCTCGCCGAAGCATCGAATGGAAGCGCTTCGCACCGCCCGCGAGTCGATCGTGCTGTTGAAGAACGACGGCTTGCTTCCCCTGTGCAAGGGCCTTGGCACCATCGCGGTTATCGGACCGAACGCCGACGTCGCACAGCTCGGCAACTACAGCGGAACTCCGGTGGACCCGGTCACCCCCCTCGCCGGCATTTGCGCGAAGGTTTCCGCCGATACGAAGATACTTTACGCGAAGGGCTGTAGGTTGACTGGCATGGAATTGGAACCGGTCCCGACCGAGGCACTGATTCCGGCCGGAGGTCAGCCCGGCCAGACCGGCCTGCTCGGAGAGTACTTCGCCAACCGCGACCTGCAGGGCGAGCCGGCCCTCACACGACTGGACGAGACGGTCAACTTCGACTGGGAGACGCGCCCACCGGACTCCACCCTCCCCAAAGATCACTTCTCAGTGCGCTGGACCGGCAAGCTGAAGCCACCGGTGAGCGGCGAGTATGACCTCGCCTTTGCGTCGGGCGACGGATTCCGAATGTTCTTGGACCGCGAGTTGCTGGTGGAAGACTGGACGGAGCATTCGGTGACCACCTCGCGCCGCAAAGTCCACCTAGAGGCCGGACGGGAGTACGACCTGCGAATAGAGTACTTCGAACACGAAGGCCAAGCGGCGGCGAAGCTGCTGTGGGCGGTCCCGAGCAAAAACTTGCTGGCGGAGGCCGTGGACGCCGCCAAGCGAGCGGACGTTGCCATCGTCTGCGTCGGCCTGTCACCGGAACTGGAGGGCGAGGAGCTTCGGCTGGACATCGAGGGTTTTTACGGGGGCGACCGCACGTCGCTCGACCTCCCGAAAGTACAACAAGGTCTCCTGGAGGGGGTGCATGCGACAGGCACCCCCGTGGTCGTCGTTCTCATCGCCGGTTCTGCTGTGGCGCTGAACTGGGCGGACGATCATTGCGGCGCCGTGCTGTGCGCCTGGTACCCCGGCGAGGAGGGCGGAGCGGCGATTGCCGACGTGATCTTCGGCGACTACAACCCAGCCGGCCGCCTGCCCGTCACCTTCTACCGATCGGTCGCCGACTTACCGCCCTTCGACGACTACTCGATGAAAGGCCGGACGTATCGCTATTTCGAGGGTGAGCCGCTCTACCCGTTCGGCTTCGGGCTGAGTTACACGCGGTTCGCCTACAGCGACCTTTCCATCGATCCTGGAATCGCGACACCGGGCGAACCGGTAAGAGTGCGCGTTACTGTGCGAAACGAAGGCGACCGAGCCGGGGATGAGGTCGTTCAACTCTACCTCGCTCACGCCGCGGCGACCGGCCGCAAGCCGCTGCGAGCGCTGGCGGGTTTCCGGCGCGTTCATCTGAAGCCGGGTGCCGAGGCCCGCGTGGAGTTCGTACTCGGTCCTCGCGAGTTGTCGCGCGTGGACGAAACTGGTAGCCGTTGGGTCGAAGCGGGAGGAATTCAAGTATTCGTAGGGGGTAGGCAGCCCGACGAGGTGAGTAGTCGCCGTGTTACGCATACGGGAATGTGCGTCGGCGCGCTGCGGATCGAGGGGGAGAGGATGCTGCTGTCCAGATAGCCGCACGGCAAGAATGCGCGTGTTCGTTCGTTTTGGATCAACCCGCTTGTGCTATCGGTTGCCATATAGCGAACCTGGTGAAGTTTTGTGCAGATAAGAATCGGCAAAGTCCCGGCTTCGCTCCCGGATTCTCTCCCAGTTCCGCAAAAAACGGACATTTGGGTTTGACAACTGGCCCGAGTCGTGCTATCATGTATTGCGGTTTTCTCAGTAGACCGACTAGTTTTGAGGCTAGAAAGGACTAAGGACAAAGATGGTTACTCGCTCCTTGACGCTTCTCGCTGCCGCGTGCCTCGTCACCGCGGCGTTCGCTGATGGCGTGATCAACGCGACCAAGATGCCCGAGAACATTCCCACCAAGCACGTTCACGTTACCGTGGGCCCAGACGGCATCGGCCGCGTGGATAGCGGTGTCGGCGTGCAGGCGAGCAGCACGAACCTGCCGCTTTACTCCGTGATCAACGCCGGCCCTGAGGGCGATAGCGGCTACTACTTCCCGGCTGCGGCTTCCGACGGCTGGTCAGAGAGCATCGGCATCCCTGCGCCAGCGCAGATCAACGAGATCGTGGTTTGGTACTACGACGGTTCGGGTGCCGGCCCTGCCGACACGGTGGACCTGGACCTTTTGATCTATGATGCCACCGCGGACGACGACTCGGACATTTACGACCAGGGCTGCACTGCCATCGGGGGCCTCGCTCTCGCTGCATACACCATCCCTGGGCTACCGCAGGATAGCGGCTTCTCGTGGATTGTCACGATCGACGTAAGCGCTTCTCCCACGATTGTGGCCGGCCGCATCTGGGTACAGCATGGCTACTACAATCACACGTTCGGCGCCGGCAACACCACCGGTCCAATCCTGATGAACGGTGGCGACGGTGTGCCGCTGGGCCGCTACGTGCAGTACACCCGCGGTAACTACGCGTATCAGAACGGGCCTTCCGTCAGCGACAACGTTATGTACAGCTTCGGTCTGGCAGGCTGCTACTGGTTCGGCGGCAACCCGCGCGCCAACTTCTCGTACGCGTTCAATGGCCAGTATGCGTTCCGCGGCGAGCTGGCGGGCGACTTCGGCCTGCTTGGTGGCGTTCCTGCCTTCCCGCAGAACACCTGCTACGTGACTGTGACGGACAGCTCGGGCTTCGCCGAGACCAACCTCGTGTATCTGTACGGCCCGAACGGTAATGAGTTCTCGCTGCCCTTCAGCAGCACCGGCCCGTTCGACATCCGCGTCGAGGCGTTCAACGGTTACCTGAGCCGCTCGCTGTTTGGCGTGACTCCGGACCCGGTAGGCTTCACCACCACCGGTGTGTTCAACCTGCGCGCTGGCGATGCCAACTACGACAATACCGTCAACATCGCCGACCTCAACACGGTCCTGATCAACTTCGGTCAGAGCGGCAACTAGTCCGCACCCTAACCGATAACGTGGCTTACGCCCCCGCTCCGGCGGGGGCGTTCGCTCTTAGCGCCGAAGCCTTCACCGCCGGCGGTGGAGGCTTCGGCGCCTTCCATACGCCTTTTGCAGCGTGATTGGAGCCCTTCACTCATGTGCTCAACGCGCGTTGATCACCTGCGCGTGCCCCAGGCCCTACCCCCTGTGAATGGTGGGATAGAGCTGGTGCTAGCCTAACACCTCGAGTGAGACCGAGCCGCCTCGAGGGAATGTGGCGTCGCTGCCGATCAGACACGAGTCGGCCGTGCCGCCGTTCAGATCTACGCGCACGCCAGGGAGTAGTATGCAGTTGCGCAGGGTGCCATTTCGCGCCTCGGCTAGCTCGCCGATGGAGCAGTAATCCGCCGCCTCACATGAGTCTAGCTGCGCACCGGGTCCGAGTAGAGCATCTCGGACACCTTGCTTCTCCATCCAGTAGCGGTTGGCCAGGAGCATGCCCTCGAGAGTTCCGGTGTCTTGCCACCACCCATCGAATCGGAATGCGTACACTGCTCTGCCCGCCTCCACCATCGCGTGGATGGCATCCGTGATCTCCATCTCGCCTCGCGCGGAAGGGCGCAGTTCGACGAGCACGTCCCAGATGGCCGGTCCGAATACGTAAGCCCCGGCCATCGCCAGATTAGAGCGAGGGTCGGAGGGTTTCTCTTCTAGATGGACGATGCGCTCGCCCTCCACCACCGCAATCCCGTAGCGCTTCGGGTTGTCTACGGGCGCCACCACTGACACACAATCTGCTTGCAGGTCCTCGAACTGCCTACGGAGCTCTGCTAGCGGAAGGTCGTGCAGCGTATCTCCCAACAGCAGCATGAACGGCTCGTCTCCCAGCGATTGTTCGGCGCACTGCACGGCGTGAGCAAGTCCTCGCGGCTCGGGCTGTCGGGCGAACCGGACTGGGTCTCCGCTAAGCCGTGACAGCGCGTCCTCCAGCACCTCGGCGTGGTGTCCCGTGACGACGGTGATCTCCCGGATGCCGGCGTCCCACAGTGCTTCGATGGAGTAGTGAATGGTAGGCTTGTTCGCGATGGGAAGCAGCGGCTTCGGCACCCGATTGGTGACGGGGCGAAGTCGCGTTCCCAAGCCTGCCGCAAGAATAAGACCTCGCATCAGCGGCCGTTCAGCATAATCTTGCTGCCGTCCCGTGCCAGCGAGAATTCCAACTCGCGCATGTCGCTCAACGCACTACGAACCGCCGCTTGTCTGTCCGGCGCGCAGAATAGCAT